>NZ_LMCE01000011.1:0-30573 GCF_001623285.1 Pseudovibrio sp. Ad26 | reverse complement strand
TAATAACATTTCACGGTGCGTTCTGTTTTTAGATGGTTACAATCGGATAACTACGCCACGTAGATAAGGAAACGTGGTAACAACATAATCAAGCAAGAGTTGTTGGTAGAGTGCTCAGCAAATTATCTGCATCTATACTGACACATAACGCAGAGGATAGGTAACTTGGTGAATATGACAGTTTCTGGGGACTTAAAATATCTCCAAGCTGTTTGCATTGGAGCAGTAACTTATTTGTTCGCAAAACAGTTTGATGAGGTGTCGGAGGAGAAAGTTTCAAACTTCCAAGCATCGCCCAAACCCGTCCAAATGATAGGCATAGTTTACCATTTGATTAAATGAGGCATATTCAAGCTACGTGTAAAATAGTCCAGACTTGTGCCAGAGTAATGAAGCCTCAAATTTGATAAGCGCCTATTGATCCCATAGTGAACTCTCTATGTGGCGCGCTTGAACAACTGTTCTGCAGACTTTGTTGCCGTTCGCAGCGACGCAGAAAACCAGTTCAACCTCAAGCTATTGCTGACTTTAGGGCTATGAGCAGACATCTGAGTATTTCGATCAAGGGTTGAGGCGACCATTATAGAAGGCACTGTTGTTTCTTTCGTATTTTGAAATAACTTACTTTCTATCTTGAATGAATGTCAGAATTGTCCGCTCCAGCTCTTCTGCTGCTGGGGATGCGGGTGTTTCTGATTTTCTGATAAGTTCAATTTCTCGTTGAAAGCCTGCTCCTGGGAGCGGAACAAAACTGATCTCGTCTGTGTTGAGTATCTGAGCACTTGTCTCAGGTAGAATAGTAATGCCGACCTTATTACGGATCATTGCTATCAATGATGTTATGTTATGGACTTTTAGACCAGATTCAGCGTGTAGCCTCTGACAAGCTGAAACCTGAATTGACTGAGACAGATTGTTTGCAATCAAGCGTTCCCCTTTCAAGTCTTCCCAACTCAAGTCTTGATCTTCTAGAAGCAAATTACTCGACTTGTGACACAGAATACCAAAGCGGTCAGAGAAGAGAGTTTGAGTGTGAAATGAAGTGGCGTGGCCCTGTGTGGAGGCAATGCCCAGATCAATACGGTCTTTTGCTAGCTCGCGTAGGATGGAAGCAGAATCCATGTCGCGGAGTTCGATGTGAACATCAGGGCGCATAGAAAGGAACCGTGCAATGACTTCCGGCATGATTGTGTTTGCAACAGATGGAACGGCGGCCAACCGCACTTTTCCGCTTTTTGCTTTTGCGAAGTTCACAATGTCCTGAACCATGCCGTCAAATTGATAAAGTTCCCGCTCTGCCTGCTCCAGAACGAAAGATCCAAGCGCTGAGAGCCGGTTCTTACGATCAGTCTCAAACAATGATTGTCCCAGATTTTCTTCCAGTTGTTTTAGCATCATGGAGAGCGCTGAGGGTGTGCGCCCAAGAACCTCGGCTGCATCACTAAGGTTGCCGGTTCGTGCAACAGCGACGAAGCAACGAAGCATCTCAATCTTGATCTGCATTTCAATTTCCCTGAAACAAATTACAGAAGTTTGATTTTGACTGAAATTGCATCATGTGTCCATAGTCTGCTCAGTAATTCTACGGGCGAATAGGCAGCAGATCACATGGTCGACACAAAACTGAATCTCATTGCAGGAAACTGGACCGCTGGCACAAGCGAAGTTGAGAACCGGAACCCATCGGATCTGAGTGATCTTGTTGGTCTGTTTGCGCAGGCATCCGCTGATCAGCTGGAAGCGACCTTGGACCAGGCACGCATTGCTCAGGCGGAATGGGCTGCTTATGGCATTGAGCGCAAATACAACGTACTGAATGCGATTGGAACTGAGATGATGGCGCGTGCAGAGGAACTCGGTACGCTGCTTTCTCGTGAAGAAGGTAAACCTCTCGCCGAAGGTAAGGGCGAAGTCTACCGTGCGGGCCAGTTCTTCACCTACTATGCCGCTGAAACACTGCGTCAGATCGGTGAAAACGCAGATTCAGTGCGGGATGGTATCGAGGTTGATGTCCGTCGGGAAGCTGTTGGCGTTGTTGCGATCATCTCTCCGTGGAACTTCCCAACAGCAACGGCTTCCTGGAAGATTGCTCCAGCGCTTTCATTTGGAAATGCTGTTGTCTGGAAACCGGCAAATTTGACGCCTGCTTCTGCTGTCGCTCTGGCAGAGATTATTGAGCGGCAAGACATACCCAAAGGCCTCTTCTCACTGGTCATGGGCTCTGGTCGCGACATTGGTCAACGTTTGGTTGAGAGCTCGAAAGTCGATGCGATTTCCTTTACAGGCTCTGTTCCGGTTGGTCGCGGCATTGCATCAGCAGCTGTTCAGAATTTCACACGTGTTCAGATGGAAATGGGTTCCAAAAACGCTCTTGCAGTCATGGATGATGCCGACCTTGATCTGGCTGTATCTTTAGCAATCGGAGGGGCGTTTGGCGGAACCGGGCAGAAGTGCACCGCTTCTTCCCGTCTGGTTGTCCACGAAGCCATTCATGATGCGTTTGTTGAGAAGCTCATTGCTGGCACAAAAGCCATGAAGGTTGGCCATGCATTGCAGACGGGAACTCAGATTGGTCCGGTCGTTTCTGAACAACAACTCAACGAAAATCTGGCTTATGTTGAGCTTGGTAAGTCCGAAGGTGCTGAGCTCGCATGTGGTGGGCAACGTCTGGAGATGCCGACACAGGGTTTCTATATGTCTCCCGGTGTCTTCCTGAACTCGAACAATTCCATGAAAATCAACCGTGAAGAGATGTTTGCACCATTGGCGGCAGTCATCAAGGTTGGCAGTTATGATGAAGCGCTCGCGACCGTCAATGACACCAATTTCGGACTGACATCAGGCATCGTGACGCAAAACCTTGCAAGGGCAACCCATTTCCGCAGAAACGCGCGTACTGGGTGTGTGATGGTTAATCTGCCGACAGCTGGTACTGACTATCACGTTCCATTTGGTGGTCGTGGAGACAGCTCGTATGGCCCACGAGAGCAGGGCTCCCACGCGAAGGATTTCTACACCATCGTCAAAACCTCCTACATCTCATCCGGAGTTCCTGTGTGATGTGGATCGACAATCTTCAATATGCCAACTGGTCTGAGAAAATCTTTCGGCAAATGCGGGCAGGGGGATTAGACGCTGTTCATGTAACGATCGCGTATCATGAGAATTTTCGCGAGACAGTGCTCAATTTTGAGCAGTGGAACCGCTGGTTTGAGCAATACTCTGACCTCATTATGCCCGCTTATGTGGCCGCTGATATTGATGTTGCACGCGAAACCAACCGCACAGCAATCCTCTTTGGGTTCCAAAACCCAAGCCCGATTGAAGACGATATTGGCCTCGTTGAGATTGTGCACCGCCTTGGTGCGCGGTTCATGCAACTGACATACAACAACCAGTCGTTGCTTGCCACAGGTTGCTATGAAGCTGAAGATACCGGCCTTACCCGGATGGGCAAACAAGTTGTGAGGGAGATGAACCGGGTCGGGCTTGTCGTGGATATGAGCCATTCTGCCGATCGGTCAACGATTGAGGCTGCGGATTACTCTGAAAGGCCAATCGCAATCACGCATGCCAATCCGTTTGATTGGGCACCTGCGCTGCGTAACAAGAAAGATGATGTTATTCAGGCCGTTGTGAAAAATGGCGGAATGCTGGGCTTCTCGCTTTACCCGCATCACCTCAAAGACAAATCGGCGTGCACGCTTGAAAGCTTCTGCACGATGATTGCGCGGACTGCCGAGAAGTTTGGTGCACAGCATTTGGGCATAGGCTCTGACCTTTGCCAGGACCAGCCAGATAGCATCGTGGAATGGATGCGTATGGGGCGTTGGACAAAAGAGACGGACTACGGTGAGGGATCGGCGAGCGCGCCGGGCTTCCCGCCAATGCCTACATGGTTCGAGAGCAACAAAGATTTTGGCAACCTTGAAAAAGGTTTGCGAACTGTCGGTTTCAATGAGGAGGAAACTGCAGGGATCATGGGCCGAAATTGGTACTGCTTTTATGAAAGCAGTTTTCACGCAGCGCCAGCCGAAAAGAGGCTGCTTAACTCACCCCCATCGGAGTTGAAGAAGAACTGTTCAGCTTAACTGAACATGCTGCATTGCCGTCACCAGGGAGGGAAACATGACGGACATTACCAAGCAATCTGTAGAGGACGCTAACGATACCAATATGCCGCTGCTTGCGATTACAGGTGGCTTTATCGTGCTCTTCTGCTTAGTCGCACTTATCAATCTCGATGTATTATCGGCATTTGTTGATTGGGGCTTCAATATTTCAGCAACATACTTCGGCTTGTTTTGGCAGGTGCTGCTTCTGTCGACGTTTCTATTGGGCTTGATCCTTTGTGTATTGCCGGGCGGCAAGGCAATTATGGGCAACCTGGCAAAGCCAGAGTTTACGGTCTTCCAGTGGGGCGCAATGATCATGTGCACCCTGCTGGCAGGTGGCGGTGTCTTCTGGGCTGCGGGTGAGCCAATGGCGCACTTCCTGTCATCGCCTCCACTGTTTGGCGCAGAAGCCGGCACGGATGCTGCCGTGGATGCAGCCATGGCACAAAGCTTTATGCATTGGGGCTTTTTGGCCTGGGCGATCCTTGGCTCTTTGAGTACCGTGATGCTGATGCATTATCACTATGAAAAAGGATTGCCACTCGCACCGCGGACCTTGCTTTACCCAGTGTTTGGCGACAAAGCGATCAACGGTCCAATTGGTCTCATAGCAGATGCGTCAAGTATCATTGCTGTGGTTGCTGGAACCGTGGGTCCGATTGGCTTCCTCGGGTTGCAAGTCAGTTACGGTCTGAGTGATCTGTTTGGCATTCCAGATGGGTTTACAACACAAGCCGTTGTGATTGCTGGCCTGGTCGCGCTCTATACGATTTCAGCCATCTCCGGTCTTTCCAGAGGTATCCAGCTTCTCAGCCGCCTGAATGTCATTCTGGCTACCGGTCTGCTGCTTTTCGTCTTGCTCGCTGGCCCAACAGCATTCATCTTCAACAGCTTCTTCTCAGGCTTTGCAACATATCTTGGCAACTTCTTCGGCATGGCGCTTTACCGCGGTGAAGCTGGTGTCTTTGGTGAGCCGGGTTGGCTTGGCTGGTGGACTGTGTTCTTCTGGGGCTGGTTCATGGGATATGGCCCGTTGATGGCAATGTTCATCGCGCGCGTCTCTCGTGGCAGATCCATTCGCTCTATTGTGATCATGCTGTCCATTGTCGCTCCAATTGTCACAAACTTCTGGTTTACTATTGTTGGCGGCTCTGGGATTGCATTTGAACTTCAGCAGGCTGGCTCTATTGCGACTGCTTTTGAAGGTTTCAACCTTCCAGCTGCACTCTTGGCGATCACACAGCAGTTGCCGCTTGGCTTCTTTGTCTCAATCCTCTTCTTGGTTTTGACAACGATTTTCGTAGCGACAACAGGTGACTCCATGACCTACGTCATCTCTGTCACCATGTCCAAGAGCGGAACACCATCTATGGCAGTTCGTGTGTTCTGGGGCATTGCAATGGGTATGATGGCAATAATCCTGATTTCAGTAGGGTCTGGCGGCGTCTCAAAGTTGCAAAGCTTTATCGTCATCACCGCAGTACCAGTATCCTTGCTACTCATTCCGTCACTTTGGGATGCATTGCGCATCACAATAGCGAAAGGAAGAGACAGCTAAGCAAATTGCCCGAGCACATATATCCAATATGGCTCGGGCAATTTAAGCTTCGGATTGTCCAGAGGATGAAATGATTATGAGTGTTTGCGAAACCGATGCAATCCAACTGCGTTCACCTGATAAGGTGATGAAGTTGAGCCGGCTCGGTTCAATCCATCAATCGCGCCTATCCTTCATGCGTATTCTTCTAAGACGCATGCAGAATGAAAATTGGCGATTTGACCGACCTGTCTTTGAAATGGATGAATGCGGTGTTGGGCACGCTGTCTATTGCGCTCATGGTCCGGACCGAACCTACTCTCTTGTTGCCTTCTCGCATGATCTTCCAGCTGAGAAACGATCAGATCGCGTGATCGCGGATGCCTGGGACGCTACGTTCACTCTTTTTGACGGTATTCCAACCTCTAAGGATATTGAACGTCTTTCTCGCAACGTACCTTTGCAAGAGGCTGGGCGAATTTGTGAGACCGAACTATCACTGTCACGTGCCAACCGTTCGGCGCGATTGTGGGAGCACATTGTAACGGCTCTGGCAAAGGGAGAGCAGCCGGATCTCCAAAAGATCGAAGCCGTCGGCTATCTCATGCGTACCACAGCCGTTTATGGGTCAGGCAAGTTTGGGGCGGCGGATCGCGAAATGATCGCGGACCGTCCTGAGTTTCAAAGTCCGTTCCAGGTGGAGATGCTTTCCGTCTTTCTGACACGCGCTTTTGTGCGCGACCTTGTCGAGTATATGGCGCGAATGAAGGGGGGAGAAAAAGCTGTAAAGTTGGATCCTGCTATCGCCCGTTCTATGGGCATCGGAAATTCAACTGGCCTCGGAATGGCGCCATTTCTGCTCAACCATCCTGTTCTGTTCAACAATTGGATTGCCGCGCGGGAACAAGCGGCTGCACGCGTACGTGCACTCCCTCAGGCAAGTGAGCAAGAGATTGAACTCTTTCGTGAGTTGTTGGCGCGCAGCATTTTATTAACTGCGTCCTGGACAACGGACCATCAGATCCAATCTGAAAAGACTGATGGGCTCAAACGTGACCTTGTATCGTTGCAGCAGCAGGCCGAAAACATCTCTGATGCAAGTGAACACCCTTGGAACCAGCTAAATACCTGGGCAGAAAAGGAACTGTCTCTGGAAGGGCAGGAGTGCCTGACTTCCTTGATGCTGGAGCCTTATGGGGCACTTGTTGATGATCTCGCAAACACTATGGCCGCTGACAACACGCCAACATTCCGCATTGCTGGAGCTATGACACTGCAGGATCTGCGAGAAGTTCTTGAACGGGTCTATGGTTGGGCATTGGAAATTGATTGGAGTGATCAGCAGAACAAAGCAAAGGCCTGGTATGTCTCAGAGGAGAAGCTGGAGCCACGTCTGGGTGAACGCTTTGAAGAGCCGATTGAAGAATACGAGCAACCTTTAGCGCCCGGACGAGATGCAGCTGCGCTTTATCATGCTCTGGGCCACTGGCCAGAAGACAAAAACATCGCTCAGTTTCTGCTGAGGCATCCTGAATACCGTCACATCGTGCGCCGCGCTCAGATTGTCAATCAGGCACCCTATGCTGAAATCCGCGACAATACGATTGCAAGCGATGTTCTACCGATCGATATGCTGAGATGTAAACTCGCCTTTTTCGGCGCAGTGCAATTCGATCCGCGCTCTGATCGTTGGGTACGCATCAACATGTATGCAAACGCGCCTTATCCGGAGGAGTTGGCGTTACAATCTGATGATTTCTGGGTCTATCCAGCACTGAGCAGGGGCAACTAGATGAGTTATTCTCTCAATGAAATCGAAGCGATGTGCAAGCGTGCTTCTCGCGGTGCAGGGTTGCCATGGGGCTTATGTGAGGAGGCCGCCAAAGGAACGCGCTGGCTCGCGTCCTTTGGATTCCCTGGACCGGATTTGCTGGTCTCGCTCTTAGAGTTGAATGACAGGTTGCCAGCGGTTGATCTGTCTCCAGTGGCACTTCAGGGCATCTGGCGTGCTCCAGCGGGCAGGCTAAGCCCACTCATTGCGGGCGCAGCGATGAGTGATTGTGCGATCAAAATGGAGCTGGGCAATATCATAACAATGCTGGAAGTTGACTACCCGTTGCTGGTTGTTCCTTTCGCGTCCGGTGCAGCCCTTCGTCTTGGTCAGCCAGTTGCTGTGGAGTGGGTAGGTACGCGCATGGTGACCAACGGCAAGGAACTCTGCGTTCAGGGCAATTCTGAGGCAATTTTATCTTCTCACGCCAAACGAGTTGAATGCTCAGCGCCAGCACAAATGCTCTCGCAAAGCAAACCTATCCATCGAGCGGTTGTTGGGGATGCATGTTGGATGCGGCTTGGAGCATTTGCACAGCGAACCTTTGCTCCGGCGACAGAAGCATCTCGCCTACGTGGAGCTGGAGCTGGTTTGACAGATAACGACTAACCAGCCGTTGCTCCTAAATCTCAAAATCAAGAAACCCGATGCAAGAGATCAGGTGTTCGCATGAACACGCTGACTGATGAAAACTGGAGTAAAAATGAGCTCAGAACTCAAAAAACTAGGCGGTTCCAAGCGCTTTTCTGCAATCGCAATTCACAATGATGTTGTTCATTTGGCAGGGCAGGTGTCTCAGCTCGTTGAGGGCGATATCACCGAACAGTCGAAAGATGTTTTCGCAAAAGTCGACAGCCTGCTCGCTGAGGCAGGGACAACCCGTGAAAATGTGTTTTCCGTCCAGATCTGGCTGGCAGACATGCGTGAATATGATGAAATGAACAAGGTCTGGGATGCGTGGGTCGCTGATCTCAACGCAGCCCCAACACGAGTTTGCGTCGAGGCCCGCATGGCAAAACCTCACTACAAAATCGAGGTTCTGGTGCTCGCAGCGCTTTAACTGACTTGCAAGGTTGATCAGTAGGTAGTCAGGCCTGCTGATCAATCATCATGTTTAGAAAAGCCCAACCGTTGACGACAATATCTGGTTTAATGGATATGAGCCCCACGTAGTGCTGTCACTGTTACCATTGAAGGTAAGCACCTTAGCTCTGTTAATAAGCAAAGATCCGATTTTGTGAAATGCGAGCGGATTCGTTTGCTTGAAGTGACTTTGGGTTGAAATATAGATATGCCCGTGATTGCTCAGAGATAAAACGAATGCAAGCAATGGCTCGTTATTGAAGAGAGTTCTTCCTCTTCGCATGGGCTTCGTCATACTTACAAACGTGTATTGAAATTGGCATGACAGATGGGGAGTGAACTGGCTTGTCTCGATCTCACTAGCCATAGGTCCCTCCACTGACTGAAATGCTGAAAATCTGCACAAATGGTGAGTAGGTTCTGCAAATCAGGTTGGCACAACGGTTTGCATGAGAAATACTCTTGCAAATCAGCGCGTGACAGTTTTTGGATTTGGGCTCGCCTCCGCCATTCTGGCTTTTGAACCTGCGCTATGGCTGGTTCGAACATGGCTTGATCCCTCTTATTCCTCCTCCGGCGCTGTTTATCTGGTCGCAGTCGCGGTCTTATTGCTCTGGTCGCTGTCGAGCCCGGTTGACCATTCCGCAAATCATCACCGCCAAGCCGCAGCTTTGCTTCTTGTGGCTTCCGCTTTCATTCGGCTGATCAGTCAGGTGTTTGCAATCAATGTTATTGGCGGGTTGGCTTTGGCTTTTGATATCTTCGCCATTGCCACGATTTTGAGGGTAGGGGAACGCAAGCGTGCAATCTCTCCCTTCTGGCTCTCTGCGCTTTTCCTGTTTTCCCTGCCTGTTGAGCGGATTGCTCAGAGGCTATTGGGTTACCCTTTGCAGGAACTGTCTGCGAACGCGTCTTGTTTTCTTCTCAGCGGTGTCTCTCAGAACCTCTCCTGCGATGGCGTACGGCTGACACTTGAAGGCAAAGAGGTGTTAGTCGATTTGCCTTGTTCTGGCACGTCCAGCCTTATGCTCAGTATGGCATTTATTGTGGTGTTGAATGCCATCTATCGCCCACGATTAAGTGTCGCTCTACTTTGGGTCGATATTACGCTCGTTCTCAGCATCTTGGGCAACTCTCTTCGCATCAGCACGTTAGCGCTTGGCATCGCCTATCCGCATTGGGTCTTTGATGCAAACGTGATGGTGGAGCCATGGCACAGCGCGATTGGGTATATCACTCTCGCCCTTACCCTTTTGCCAATCCTGAGGTTGTATCGGCCTGAGGCACGTATGCTCGTTGCTTCTCCTCATACGGTTAAAGCTCATGAACTTCCTAAGTCATTTCAAAAGTATCTGGCTCTCACCTTTGTTGGTCTTGCTGTTGTCGTTGTCAGTCTACCCAGACAGGCAGTTGATGTGACGAGAACCTCTGAACACTCTGTTTTGCCTTTGTTTTTGAATGGGCAATCCGGGCAGGACGTTCCATTACTTCCCGTCGAGAAGAAGTATCTCGAAGAGTATGGAGGGTATGCAGTCAAAAAGCGCTATGGAGCGCATGCGCTTACTCTTGTGCATACGAACTCCCCGCTTCGCCATCTTCATGCGCCGGATGACTGCTTGCGCGGTCTGGGTTACCGGGTTGAATTTCTTGGTTCTCGTTTTGAGGTAATGCCTTCAGCGCTTTATCGGGCCACTGCAGAAAACGGCCAGCAATGGCAGGTCTCCGTCTCTTTTTTCTCTGATGGCGGGCATGTCACCAACAACGTGGCCGAAGCGATTTGGATTTGGTTGCAAAACCCGTCGCTCTCTTGGACCAGCATTCAACGTGTTTCGCCATGGCAGGCTGCACCTTCCAACCAAAACCATTTTGAGTCTGCGGTTTTTGCTGCCTTTGACTTTCCCAAGACCTGAAACTTAGAGGATATTCTTGATGTTTGAGACAACGCGCTTTCTTTCCTTGCTTTTCATTTTTGTAGTCAGCACGAGCTCCGATGCTGGCGCCGAGCAGCCAGACCCATTGGGAAAGAAGGCGGGTACAATTATCGCTATGTTAGATGGACAACAGGTTGAGTTGCCCTTGCTCTCTTCGCACTACGATGTCGATGTAGTTGGAGATATCGCCCAGGTTACGCTTTCACAGACATTCCTCAATCCCAATGATGTACCGCTCCATGCGACCTATCTGTTCCCCCTAAATCAGAAAGCTGCCGTGCACGCCATGGAGATGGAGTTGGAAGGGCAGCGGGTCGTCGCGCAAATCAAAGAAAAACAAGAAGCAAGTGCTGTATTCAAGCAAGCAAAGGCAGAGGGTAAAGCTGCATCCCTTCTGACACAGCACCGACCAAACATGTTTACTCAGGATATCGCCAATTTGATGCCGGATAAGCCAATTACCGTGCACCTACACTATGTTCAGTCCGTGCCGAAAGTAGATGGGGCCTATGAACTGGTTGTCCCCATGGTGGTTGGTCCGCGGTACGAAGGAGCAGCCGAGCCTATCCAATTAGATAAGCCAGATGTGATGTCTGGCAGTGATGAAGTTGACGTCGTTTCCGGCTGGGAAATTGATCGGTTACCGGCATATCCTCAGGTGATAGGCGTTTCAACATCCAAGGCCATCGATAGTCAGCGGGTCTCCTTAGATATGTCCATGACCGCAGCTCTGCCCATATCCGGCCTTTGGAGCACAACACATAACTTGAGCATCTCCGGAGATGAGAACAAAAAACAGGCGACCTTTGAGAAGGCTCGGGAGGTTGACAATAAAGACTTTGTCTTGCGTTACGAACTGGCTGCTGAGACGAGTGTGACTGCCGGTTTAGACAGTTACTACGAGGATGAAAAAGGTGGCTTCTTTTCGTTGCTCATCGAGCCTCCTAAAGTTCCAGTTGAAGCGACTATTGGTAAAAGAGAGCTGGTGTTTGTATTGGACACCTCTGGCTCCATGGGGGGAGCTCCAATAGCTGCAAGCAAAGCCTTTATGCGTGCTGCGATTAATAATCTACGCCCAGATGATTACTTTCGGATCCTTCGGTTTGCGAATGAGACAACCGCATTTGAAGAGCAGTCTTTAATTGCGAGTGAGCATAACAAACAGGCGGGTCTTGAGTATGTCTCCAGTCTTTATGCTAGTGGCGGGACAGAACTGAATGCAGCGCTCAATGCTGCGTTTGGTACACAACAACCTAAAGACACAACGCGCATCGTTGTTTTCCTGACTGACGGCTACATAGGGAATGAGCGCAAAGTTATTCAAACGGTTTCCAATCGCATTGGAAATGCACGTCTTTATGCGTTTGGAGTGGGCTCGTCCGTCAATCGCTTTCTGCTTGAAGCGCTGGCAGCAGAGGGACGGGGATATGCGCGCTATGTTGGAGCTGACGAGAGCTTTCATGAGACTGCAGAGGTCTTTGCAAAAGACTTGAAAACGCCTGTGCTGACCGATGTCTCAATTGATTGGAACGGACTAGCAGTTGAAGGGCTAAGTGCGACAAAGCTTCCAGACCTGTTCAAGGGGCGCGCACTTCGAGTTCTGGGCCGCTACCAGAAAAGTGGAAAGCATACCATTTTCATCAATGGCCAAGTGAATGGAAAGGCGGCGCGCATGCCGCTGGAGATTGAACTGTCAGGGAGAACTCAGCAACAAAGCCCAGAAAAGAAAGCACTTTCAATCATCTGGGCGCGTGAGCAGATCTTTGCAAAAAATCGAGCATATACGATTGGAGGCAGCTCTAATCTGGCTTTAAAGAACGAGATTACTAAGCTTGGTCTGGACCACTCCCTTCAAACCCGCTTCACTTCGTTTGTTGCGGTTTCTGAAACGCTCGCAAATCATGATCCAAAAAGCACAGTTTCAGCGTCGGTCCCGCTGCCGCAAGTTTCTGGCGTAGCGACAAAAGCTTATCCAAACTTAAACCTCAGTGGAAGCTCAGCGCCAGAACCAGAAGGGATTATGGGGCTCTTGATCGTGATCATGGGTCTTGTCGCGCGCTTCCGTCAAAACCTTGTCAGCATGGTTCGGTCATTACGTTCCTCCATTACTCGAACGGGTCAACGCTCCGTTCCGCTGGAAGGCCTGGATCGCTCACTGCCTTATACACTCCGCCGAGATGGTTGGTGGTTGGACTGAGCTGTAATCCGGGGCTCATAGCGGAATATGATGTCTTCTACCTCCAGCAAGCTAAGAGCGTCTCAACTTGTCCAGTTTTGGCGCTCTTTCTGGTAGCACGCCGGAGCGATATCGTTGCAGAACGAACTGCAGGAATAGGCCAATAAGCAGCATGCGCATGTAGGAGGATCGGGTTGCCCATTCGGAGGGTAGGAAACCTGTTAGGATCTCTGTCATTGACCAGATCGCCCAGACGATCAATGCCCCTGCAATGGCTCCTTTGTTGTTTCCACTTCCTCCGGCAATCAACATCACCCAAGCAAGAAATGTTATCAGAATTGGCTCAGTTGCGTCGGGGCTGAAATATTTGAAGTAGTGCGCACTCAGTGCTCCCGCCAACGCCATAAAAATTGCCCCGATTACAAACGTTTGCGTGCGGAAAGAATGAGTGTCCTTGCCGATGGATTCTGCTGCATCTTCATTATCGCGGATTGCTCGTAAAGCCCGACCCCACGGACTTTTGTGAAGGCGATGAGAAATGAAATAAGTCAGCAACACGATCATCCAAACAAAAAGAACAAAGACAATTTCCGCTGTTTGCCCTTTGAACATTCCTTCAAAGGGACGTGGAATGTTGGAAACGCCCAAACTCCCGTTAGTCAGCCACTCCTCATTGACGATTATAAGCCGGATGATCTCTGCAATTCCAATTGTTGCCATGGCGAGGTAATCGCTTTTGAGAGAAACACAAAGCCGTGCAATGCCCCAGCCAACAAGACCTGCAATGACAGCCGCAACGGCCATGCCTACAAAAATGGGTTGCTGGAACCCTCCAACATTGTTTGATGCCGTCGTGGAAGTGATAATAGCCGCTGAGTACGCACCGATAGCGTAAAAGCCAGCGATGCCTGCATTAAACAGGCCGCCAAACCCCCATTGGATGTTAAGCGCCAGGCAAATTACAGCATAAATGCCAGCCATGGTGAGGAAGGAAACGAAATAGAAGAACAATCCTGAGAGTTCCATCAAAGCACCCTTCCTTTTAGGAGGCCTTGCGGGCGGAACAACAACAGAGCTAGCATGATGATGAAGGCAATCGCACTTTTGTAGCTGGGCGAGATGATCTCTATGTCCATGATTGGGAACGTACAAATCTCCTCAGCAACGCCGATAATCAAGCCTCCCAGCATAGCCCCTAAGGGGCGGCCAATTCCGCCCAACAAAGCTGCTGCAAACATAGGTAATAATAAGTTCCAACCTAGGTTTGTGTGAATGTCCGTATCCAATCCCACAAACACACCACCAATGGCAGCAAGGCCACCTCCAATAATCCAGGTCCACCGAACGATCTTTTCTGTATCAAGTCCGGCAATTCGCGCTAACTCCGGGTCATCTGCAACTGCTCGCATGGACTTACCAGTTTTAGAATAAGACAGGAAAAAATGCAGTGTGATTGCAATAACGACCGTAAACGCAATGATTTGCATATGCCGAAGAGCGATGCGGAGACTATCAAAAAAGATCAGCGGTTTTTGAAAGCCGACCACATAGACTTGGGAGTCCGTGCCCCACAATAACTGGATAGCTGAGCGTAGGATAAGCGCGACGCCAAAGGAAGCGATGACAGTGTAGATGCTTGGTAAATCTCGCAGCGGCTTATAGAATGCCTTATCCAGAAACACGGCCACCAGTGCCGTTCCTACAACCGCGATCGGAATAGCAGCAAGTGCAGGAACACCGAGTGTCCAGACTGCTGTAAGAGCAATATAAGCGCCGGTGGTCATCAAGTCGCCATGCGCGAAATGTGCAAAGCGCAGAATGCCAAAAATCATCGAGATCCCGACGGCGCCCAATGCATAAATGCTGCCAAGAGTTATGCCCGGTATGAGGTAGTAGTTGATGAAATCAATCATGCTGGCAGCCCCCCGCCAAGAAATGCATGCCGCACCTCATCATTAGCCAGAAGGTTCTTGCCTGTATCCGTATATCCGTTCTTTCCGTTTACCAGCACATACCCCATATCAGCGATACGCAGGGCTTGTTTGGCGTTTTGCTCAACCAGCAACACAGAGATGCCGGCTTCGCGAATTTGCTGGATCAAATCAAAGATCCGCTCCAGATAAGCAGGCGACAACCCGGCTGTCGGTTCATCCAATAACAACAGCTTTGGATCGCTCATCATCGCTCTTCCGATAGCAACCATTTGTCGTTGGCCACCAGAGAGCTGCCCAGCTGGCTGGTTCAGTTTTTCTCGAAGGTCTGGAAACAGCGTCAGGATCATATCCAATGTCGCAGCTGGATTTTTTGGTGGTGCTGCATACGTTCCCACCTGCAAGTTTTCACGTACTGTCAAGTTTGCAAATACATTGCTGGTTTGCGGAACGGCAGAAATGCCCATGGGAACGAGGCCCGCAGTTTTAACGCCAACAATCGATTGCCCCATGAACTCTACGGAGCCAGAAAAATACTTATTGAGCGCAAAGACTGATTTTAACAAAGTGGACTTGCCAGCCCCATTTGGTCCCACAATTACCACTATTCCTTTCAAATGAACGCACAAATCAACGCAATGAATAATAGGCGTTGCACCATAGCCTGCAGTTAGGTTTTGGATGTTCAAAATCTGATCAGGCATGGGCACCCTCATATTTGCCGCCACCGAAGTAGGCCTCCACCACGCGCTCGTCACGTTTAATTTTATCGATGGTTCCTGTTGTTAAAACAGTGGCTTGTGCCAGTACGACAACCTCGTCGCAAAGCCGCGAGACGTAATCCAGATCATGTTCAATCAGGCAGAAGGTGTAGCCGAAATCGTCATTCAGCTGTTGGATCTTCACAGCGATCTTACTGAGTAGGCTGCGGTTTACGCCAGCGCCGATTTCATCCAGCAAAATGACCTTTGGTGTCTGCATCAAAGTTCTGCCAAGTTCCAGCAGCTTCTTTTGCCCGCCGGAAAGGTTTCCTGCCAGTTCATCCTGCAGTTTCTCAATCTCCAGAAAGCGCAGTATTTCCATAGCTTTATCGTATGCTGCATGCTCTTGTTTGTGAAAGATGGAGGGGCGGAAAATTGCATTGAACACATTCTCTCCGATGGAGCTATCCGCTGCGACCATCAGGTTCTCAACCACAGTCATACGTGAGAATTCGTGTGCTAGTTGGAAAGTCCGATAAAGCCCTTTGCTCTGACGCTGGTGTGCTGGCAAGGAAGTAATGTCTTCTCCATCAAGAAAAATTTGCCCGCTGTTTGGCTGAAGTAGGCCAGCTATCATATTGAAAACAGTAGTCTTACCCGCGCCATTCGGCCCGATGACACCCGTAATTTGGCCCGTCGGAATTGAAAATGAGCAGTTGTGAACGGCAGTTAATCCACCAAATCGTTTTGATACATTCTCAAGCTGGATCATTTGTATTCCCAAAATCTCATTGACTGCACCATCATGACACGGTCCAACATGACCAGGCCCAGAAGAGCCCGGTCATTACTCGGCAAAATTCAACCTCTTGTGGTAGAGGTCTGAACTAATTGAAGATTTTGGTTTGCTTGTAGCTGTCGCCTTCGACGATATACTTGCCGATATAACCCGCGACATCTCCATTCTCATCAAACTCGTGGGCCCCAGAAACGCCCTCGTAATTGATGTCTTTGCCCGCAGAGATCAACTCACGTGCTTTTGCCCATTCACCCGGACCAACAATCTCACCTGGTGCATTTGCAACAGAACGAAGCGCATTTTTTACAGCGGTGCGATCGGTTGAACCAGCTTGTTGAATTGCCAACGCAATCAACATGGTAGCGTCATAAGCCTGATCTACAAATGGCTTGTCTGACCCGCTGCCAAATGTCTCGTCAAACCGAGCATGAAACGCTTCTGTAGCTGCATTTGAGCTCGGAGAACTTGGTGAGGTAAAGAAGGAACTGGCAAGAGCATCTGCGCCAATTTGCTGAATTAAGATGTCATCCCGCAGACCGTCTGTACCAATGAACTTCTCGAAGAAGCCATTTTCCAATGATTGCTTGACGATCTTCGCGCCACTGCCGGCTGCATAAGCGATGACAACAAGTGCATCAGCGCCGCTGGAGGCCAAGGTCGCCAACTCACCACGGTATGAGTTTTTCTTGTCTTCATGCTTGGAGAATTTGGTGACTACCCCACCTAATTTCTCGTATTCAACCTTAAAAGTGTTACCTATGCCGACGCCGTAGTCATTGTTAACATATGTAATTGCAACCTTTTTAAAGCCTTCTTCCAGAACGGCACGTGCGAGTACTTTACCTTGATAGTTGTCGCTTGGAACAATGCGGTAGACATAGTCGTTGTCTTCCAAATTGGTCATGCTTGGTGCTGTCGCTGTTGGAGAAACCTGAAGTACGCCGTTTGGAATAGCAACCGCATTTGCCGCAGCAATGGTTGCGCCAGAAGACAGTGCTCCCATGATTGCAACAACGTTCTCAATATTTACCAATTTACCCGCAGCATCAACTGATGGCTGTGCAGATGCCTGACTGTCCGCAACAACAAGCTTCATGGTTTGCCCGTCCAACAAACCACCGCCTTTGTTCACGTCTGCCTCTGCTAGTTTTGCCCCGTTGAGGATTGGTGGAATAAAGTTGGCGAGAGGCCCCGTCACGCCCATCAAAGCCCCAACTTTAATATCTTCGGCCCAAGCCGAACCTGCAAATGTTATGCATGCTGCTGTCGTCAGCATCAAAAGAGTCTTATTCATAAATCCCTCCCATTGCATTGCACCGTCGGAAGGCTTTGGCCTCATTGAATTCAGCTATCTCCTCCAATATCGGAGATTCTTACTGCTACAAACGGCGTAATACGTAAAAACACTTGCATATGCGCAAGATGCTGTCAATCACCTCTCCAGAAGCGCAAGTATCCTCATAGTCTGCTGTTTTCCTGTTTTGATGACAAAGAGATATCATCAGAAATTACCCACTCGAACTAACTTCTTGGACAAATGTTATTTTATATTTCAATTATGAAATTCTCTTGCACTAATGAAATTAGTCATTCTATTGTGTGTCACAACAATTAAATGCACGAACAAGCAAGTAAGCTAATTGAGCGAGGCATTATCTATTTTGCGACGTGAAACAAGTAATACGGCAGCGATCTCTCGGAAGCCTACGAACTCGAAGAGGCAAGAGAAATTGCACATTGGTGAGCGTGTGAAAACCTTCCGCAAAGCATTGCAGTTATCACTCAGTGAGCTCTCCATACAGACTGGGATTTCAGAGGCGACATTGTCTCGTGTGGAGAATGATCAAACGCTGATGAGCGCTGCTAATCTTTATGTTTTATCGCAAGCTCTCAATGTAGATATGTCTGCATTCTTTGAAAGTCGGGGCAGTCCGGCTCGCAGTGGCATTCGCAGCATTACGCGCAAAGGGCAGGGCGTTTTTCTGGAAACAGAACGCTATAGTGCTCAGGTGTTGAGTAACGACATCACCAACAAAATGATGAACCCAGCCATTGATATTGTAGCAGGACGAACTCTGGAAGAGGTTGGC
Source organism: Pseudovibrio sp. Ad26 (assembly GCF_001623285.1). Lineage (NCBI taxonomy): Bacteria > Pseudomonadati > Pseudomonadota > Alphaproteobacteria > Hyphomicrobiales > Stappiaceae > Pseudovibrio > Pseudovibrio sp. Ad26. The sequence goes on along the minus strand of NZ_LMCE01000011.1, from coordinate 12,379 downwards.
GGATTACATGCTCATCCGGGTGAAGAGTTTTTGATTGTGCTGGAGGGAAACTTGCATTTGCATTCAGAACACTATGCGCCTCTGCTCCTGGAGGCTGAAGATTCCATCTATTTCGATAGTTCAATGAAGCATGCTTACGTTTGTGCAGGCGATACTCCGGCGCGTATTTTGGTGATCGCGACGATTGATGCCACGCACCTCAAAAGTGAGGGTGAATAAGCACCACGAACTCTATTTTGTTTATCACATTTGAAATTCTGGGAGGGACGTCAAGTGGCACAGTTAGAAACCAACGTAGATCACATTGCATCTGCTGAAATACGGTTGCCAACCAACGATCTGAAAGAGGACTTGCCGTTTTTCAGCAAGATCCTCGGTATGAAGCTGGATATGATTTTCCCAGCTGACAATCCTGCTATTGCGGTGATGTCTGGTCACGGTCTTCGGGTGCGCCTGGAAAAAGATGCATCAGAACAACCAGGAACACTGCGTTTGCTATGCAAAGAGCCTGCTGATTTTGCTGAAGGGCAAACCGAACTAATCGCGCCAAATGGCACTAAAATTGAGATTGTTGACGCCTCACCACCACTGGAAATGCCCAAAACTCAACACTCTTTCATAGTCAGGCATATGATTGACAATGATCCTTGGGTGATTGGTCGCGCTGGTATGCAGTATCGTGATCTGATCCCGGATCGTTTGGGTGGCAGTATTATTGCCTCTCACATCCGCATTCCAGATGCAGGTCCTGTTCCGGATATGGTGCATTATCACACCGTTGGGTTTCAGTTGATATTTTGCTATCGCGGCTGGGTCCGGCTTGTTTATGAAGATCAAGGTGAGCCATTTATCCTCAAAGCTGGCGACTGTGTTATCCAACCTCCAGAGATCCGGCATCGTGTACTGGAATCCTCTGGTGAGCTCGAAGTAATTGAAATTGGCGTTCCGGCAGAACATATCACCAGCATTGATCACGAGATGGACTTACCGAATGGAACCGTCAATCCAGAGCGTGAGTTTCAGGGGCAAAAATTTGTTCATCATCAATTAGATAGCGCCATATGGCAGCCTCATCGCCTTGATGGCTTTGAATGCAGAGATACAGGCATCGGCTTAGCAACAAAACAGGTTGCCAATGTGCAAGTCGCCCGTGCAACGACGGGGCCAACTGGGTCTGTTACCAGCCACACCTCGGATATCTTGTTTTCTTTTGTCATGGAAGGCAGCGTTACGCTGGTCAATGAAGAGGGTAAAGCCCATCAACTCAAAGCTGGAGATGCGTTTGTCATACCACCGGCGATGAAAACATCACTGTTGAATGGTTCTGATGATCTCGAGATTTTGGAGGTTTCGTTGCCGGGAGGCTTTGAGACCAAGCTTCATGACGTTACCTCCTAAACGGCTTCGCTGCCTCCATACATCCTATTGTGAAGATTGGAAATTCAGTGAATTATCAAGATATTATAGCGCTTGACGACAATGATCCGCTCAAACACTGCAAGGAGTTGTTTGAAGAACGGCCCGGCGTCATACATTTAGACGCGAACTCTCTTGGATCTATGCCAAAGTCAGTTCCGGCGCATCTTTCGCAGGTGTTTCAAAGTGAATGGGCTGATGAACGCAGCGCGAGTTGGGCAGCGGCCAGCTGGATAGCCCGGCCTATGCAAATTGGTGCTGCGATAAGTCGCCTAATTGGTGCTGCCCCAGAAGATACGCTGGCCTATGACAATACCACGCTAAACCTGTTCAAGTTGCTGACAGATGCGCTGAAGCTTAATCCGGATCGCCAAGTGATTTTGAGCGAGAAGACCACATTCCCTACCAATCTTCACGTAGCGCAAGGCTTGGAGAACGCTCACAGCGACCAGCTGAAAGTTGCCTATGCGGACCCAGATTTGGACATTCTTGATGCCATCACTGAGGATGTTGCAGTCGTTTATCTGTCACAAGTGGATTACCGCTCTGGGCGTCGTTTCAACATGGAGCAAATCAACGCCAAAGCCCGTTCTGTTGGGGCATTAACACTTTGGGATCTCTCTCATTCTGCGGGTGCTATTCCGCTGGATGTTGAGGGCACACAAACAGATTTTGCGGTTGGATGTGGCTACAAGTATTTGTGTGGCGGTCCTGGTGGTCCTGCATGGCTATACATCAACAAAAAGCATCAGAATAAGATTTGGCCAGAGATCTCTGGTTGGATCGGTCATGCAAATATATTTTCATTTTCTGAGCAATTTGAACCAGCTGAAGGTGTTCTGCGCCACATGACCGGATCTCCGCAGGTGATTGCAAATGAGATTTTTTGGTGTGCAGCAGAGATCTGGAATTCGGTTGACCCGCATCAGGTTTGGGCCAAGCATCGTTCTCTAAGCGAAACGTTTGTTACGCTTATCAAAGAACAATGCGGCGATCTTGGTGTCGAACTTGCGTCCCCAGAGAATTATGATGAGCGCGGTGGGCACGTATGCGTTTGCATTCCCGGAGATGGGAGCAAAATCGTTGAAGCGCTTAAGAAGAAAAACATAACCTCTTCTTTCCGTTCTCCAAATGCAGTGAGATTTGGCCTGTCACCACTCTATCATTCACACGCAGATATGTGGGAGGCAACACAACAACTTCGTGCTGTTTTGGAAGAGCAAGTGATGACTACGCAAGCCTGATTTGTGAGAGATGTTTTCTGCAAGACGACAATTTCGTTGATTGCAGCTCTCCTCTGATCGAGTTTGCCAATGTTTGATTACTGAGAAGAACAGTGTTCAGGCGGTGAGAACAGGTTGTTATGATCAGCAAAGATCAACTCGCCACAACAGTTATCTTGTTGGGTTATAGCAGATTTCTTCATTGTCAGAGATTAGGCAGAGAGGCAGCTCTATCAGATCGCAGAGCTGCCTTTTCTTCTTAGCAGAGTAGGGGATTACTCAAATCCATACCAAGCGCAGGCAACGGGCGTTCAGCGCTGTCACCATATCCAATTTCAAAGCGTACTTTGTTGATACACACTCTGGGAATGGTCGGCGCAAACAGCTCAAATGTCTTAAAGCGTGCACTATATTCCGGGTTAGCGGCAATATAGCTCTTCAGCGTATCTGTAAGAATTTGGTAGAAACATGTCTCAGTCATCTGCTCGGCTTGTGCCAGTGAAGATGACAGAAATCTGAGCACCGTGACGAAGTGAGCAGTTTGAATGTCATGTACAATGTAAGCTGGTGGCTTTGCTGGCAGTAATGCGCGCAGTTCATCACTTAGATCGCACTGCTCAGGGTAAACCTCATTTACGAGATCGACATCTCCTTGCAAATCTTTGATCGCCATACCGACAGGTACATTGTCTTCCAGAACAATTGTTATGTTCTGTCCGTGAGCAATAAAACCAAGCCCATATACGCAGAGCATGTGATAGAGCGGCACAACGGTGACTTCAAACAACTTTTGCAGCCAATCCGCTAAATCAAGATCTGTCTTTTGCGCGAGATGAGCAGCCAGGGGAACGCTTGAACCATCTTTGTGCAACAAGGCAGCGTAAAGATAAGCTCTGCGATTTGGTCCCACTTTGTAGTCTGCAGGTTCCCGCCAGATTACCCCCAAAGTTTCATCATGCTGATAGGGAATATCGCGAAGCTGCTGGTAAAACGGATGGCGATACCATACACCGCGCAGTTCTTTTAGAATGAAAACCTTATTCTTCAAGTGATCATCTGATTGAACAATTCCATCCAACCACTCAGATAAGTCAGCTCCATGAGCGATGTATTTTCCAGGAATTCCTCGCCATGCTGACGTGTTCAGGATTGTCAGAGCAACCTTTACATCTGGGCTTTCAGGGCGGTCCAGACTGGTGAGCGTCCGCAAAGATGGGCCCGAAACATAGCGTCCGCCAAAAGTACCCAGCAGGATCAGGTCTGCTGTTTGTAGATCATTGATGTACGTTTGTTGGAGCACATGATCCCATTGCCAGGGGTGTACAGGAATGAGACAGTAGCTTTCTAGAGTACCTCCTTTGTTTTTTAGAGTGTCCATTAGTTGCGCCATTTCAGTTGCGGCTAAGGTGTCTTTCAGAAAGCTTTTTTCTGCTTGAATATCACTATCGCTGATCTCGCAGTTCTCACGGCGAGCAGCAAGCCATAACAACTCGATCGGTTGTCGACTCTCCGGCGCAAAGCGGGCGACATCCTCTGCTCCCCAACCAAGGCGACCTTTGTTTGCTACGGCTTTTGGATGCCCTTCCAGCACCGCGTGTAACTCATATGGTTGCATTTGGAGGAGCGCGTCAGCATCATAACCTTCGCAGGATTGAGCCAGAAACAAATCCTGACGCAGAGTGTTGGACATTTCACACAAAAAGGTGGCCAGTGTTTCCGGTCTCATTCCAAGTTCGGTCTGTGCATCCACTGAGAATTGAAGAGGAGACAATGGCAGTGTCAATGCGGGAGCCCGGGTGATACTGCCTGCGTCCACCCAGAGGTTCCCCCAGACCATGGTTTGCGCCTGAAACGTGTAGAGTACACCTGAGGCAAGGCGTAACTCAAAAGTTTCGCCGCCAGTACAAACAGGGTCTAACACTTCTTCATAAGTTAGTTCACTAAGTAATTTTGCGAGCGCTGTCTGGCAGACTTTTGGCCACAAGGGCGAGGGACATGTCGTGTCCGCCACCATTGTGCTGCACTGCTGTTTGTCGAGGATCATAAGCGAACCTCCTCAAAAAAACGCTCCCGCCGGCAGCACATGAGTGCCGAGCGTTTATGCGGGAAATCGAATTCCATGAGTTTTTCATAGGCAAGAGAATCTGCATAGGAGAGCAGTTTGGCGTTATCCACCCGAGGCTCACCCATTATGTTATCAGTCAGCGGGCAGTCCAAGAAAAGATAGTGTGTCAGCCCGCGCAACCAAGCGCCGGTTTTTACTTTGCCTAGGTGCCTGCGTTCGCCAATCAGCCCATGCCAGCCTCTGTCGTAACTTTGAGAGGCGTAATAAGGGCCAAGACGGTCCTCTCGCACCCAATAAGTTTCGAAGTAACCTGCTTCCTCACCATTAAAACAACCAATTAGTGGATAGGTGTGGGGTTTGGCCTGTAATGTTTCCAGGTATGCCTTCAGCTCATCTTTAGATTTTGCCAGCTCCCAGAAATATGCGACACGACCATCGTTCATCCAGCGATGAAACCTGTCCAGATCACGGTCTATATCAACGGCACGAAATGATACAACAACGTCAGCAACGGGATCATAACGCTCGTAGCACAGCCCGATTGGATGTGGCGGTCTTAATGGATGATCCCGACCATCTGGCCCTTCGAACAAACCGGTGCGAAGACGGCCTGTGGATCTGTGAAGGAGCCAGAGCTGTGGGTTTTGATAGAAGCCTGAGCGATACACTCGATACTGCCCATTTGCTACCGCAAGAAATGGCAGGTCTCGCGGATCAATAGTGTCTGCAGCCAGGCTGATTTTCAGAGTTTCTATCTCTGAATGCGACGAAAAGCATGCCTCCAGACACAGCAATACTGCTTCTAGTTTTTCTTCTTGAGAACCTTCCAAATAGAATGAAAAACTCAGATTTGCCTCTGTCGCATTCTCCAGATGAGCATAGGCAAAAGCTTTGGTGTCACGCAACACGGTTAGCTGTCCGCCATTCCAATCTTCGGATGTAACAACCTGAGCAAATCTGCAATCAGAGGAGCTATCATGTGTTTTATGGGCAATCGAAAGTGATGAGCCAATAGGCATCCTATGCAATGTCATCGTTATTTCTCTTGTTATTAAATGGGTTGGCTATTTTGAAGAATGTTGCGAGCTGGCCAGCTCCATCGCCCGATGCTTCGTTTACGTTGCTAAGGCTAGTGCGATAGTTGCCCTTACTGACCAATGTTGGAGAGGTCAGCAGATAGTCATAAAAGGATGGGTCGCCAGTCGTATTTTGAGCTGCGGCTTTAAATCTTCTGCGGAGCGTGTCATAGGCGCGCGCCTCGTCCATCAATCCATCAATCACCAGAGTGCTAATGGTATGGAGCAAGTTATTGACAATCACGTAATAGCAAAGAAGCTCATCACCAAGCTCAGGAGGGACTACATTTTCAGCATTTTTACCAATGTCAGGTATGTAGGCAGACAGGACGTCATGGTGGGTCGTTAGGTGACCTGTCCCCTGACAATCCCTGACATAAAGATGAGTGGGCATGCCGTCTTCCAGTGCAATCATCATATTTTGCTGATGAGAGCCAAACAGCAGACCGTAGGTGGCGCGAATATCAAGCAGAGGCAGGATAGCCACTTGCATGAATGCATCCAGCCAGCGTTCTGCCAATCCCTGAGGGGAGAGTGTTTTTTGTGCCGCCTGCCTATAAATTAAGTCACCAAGTGGGGAGGGAGCACCAAGTTGAGGTTCACATAAACTGGCGAGCATGGCGGGGCCAGTTTGCGTCGGTTTATGGAACGGATTGTCCCGCAAAACTACAAAACTATCCTCCAGTGCGCCGCCGTCTTCATCTTGCAGAGCAACATATCCGGGCTCAGTAAGGATGGTCAGATTTGGGAAATCACTTGCCAACTTGTCCCCCAAAGCAGCTGAGAGCAGCTCTGCCATCTGCACACCGCGTTCAACCTCCTTGCGAGCAAGTACTCTTTTTGAGTTTGTCAGTCGCATGGAAAGTGAAAACTTAAGCATGTACGGCGCCTTGAAAGCGTGTACTCCGCGCATTGATGCAGTTGCTGCAAATGGCTTGCCAATTGACCCATAGGGCTTAAGAAACCCCTGCTGTATCCATCGGATAACTTGAGGACGAGCCAATAAACGTTCTGCCTGCCATGGGTGCCAGGCAATAGGCACGTAATCCTTGTCAACTTTAGTCCGCAGTGTTTCCGGCAAGGTTTCATCGCTTTTGGCAAGGTCCAGGCACATGTCAAAAGCTGTTATTTGCACACCAGAACCTGAAACCAGGATCGAACGATCTGCCAAGACCCAGAACAAAGAAAACTGCCCCTTTAATTCAGGCGATAACAACAAGGCATCGGCTTTGGTCAGCTCGTCTCTGCTACGTGGGTTTGGATGAGTCGGATGGCCGGAAATAAGCGCTTGCTCAGCGCCCTGAAAATTCCAGTTCTCTGCAGCATGAGGAGATTTGTTGGCGTCCAGCTCATAAGCTTGCACTTGAGCCTGATGACTATCCAACACCCTCGATAAAAGCGTAAACTGCTTTTCGCTGTGCTCACCGCTGATTGTACTATCTGTAATAAGTGCAGTCAGCGCACTCATGAGGCTAACAGGCTTGCAGTGCCCCTCGCTGTTCCAGAGGTAAAAGGGCAGCTGTATTTCAAATCGAGCAGCCGTATGGTGAGGGACTTGCAGCAACAAGCGATCATTGTTTTGCAGAGGAAGACAAACTGTATCCTCACAAAAACATAAAAGCTCTTTTTGCTCGTGTGATAAAAAAGACCAGCCTGACCATTCGCGCAAGAGCGCATTTAAGAACGCACTTGCAGTGGCATACTCAGCCCTTTGTGAAGGTGTAGGAGGCGCAGACACAGGACGATTGCTTGCCTGAGTGTAAACTAAGGTTTTGTTCATGGCGAACCTGATGAATAGAGCAATTAATGATTTAATCAGCGGTTCAGGCTGGTATGACCTGATTTAAGATTTCCGCTCGTGGCACACTTGGCCAATCGATTAATTCGCTGTCTTCTTCCAGATCGAAGAGAGGCTCTCCAACAACAGCGTTCAATATGGTCGCACTCCTCCACGTCATGAGGCTCATTTGCGGATCCACAATGCCGTGAGAGGAAAGGCCGAGATTTAACCCAAAAATCTGAAGGTTTCTTGGTCCGTCCCATTGCAGTCGATAGGATGCATCCAGTTCCGGCAGGCCATTTTCATCTAACGAAAGCCGCGGTAAGAGCGGCGTCATAAACTCCGGAAGCGCTGGTTTTGCCCCTGTCGCTAGTATGACCTGATCCACGTGCTGCGTTTCCGTCTGACCGCTGATCGTAGAGTTTGAGGTCAACCGATAGCCGGTTCCCTGCTGTTCCATCGCTTTTACATCTCGTCCCGGCAGCAAGGTGATGGTGCAGGGATCAGCGCAAAGATGCTTGCGGCGATAGATTTCCCCGTACAGCTCGTCGACTGTGCTTGGGGTTAGGCCGTCACTTGCTAGCTTCTGGTTTACCACTTCTTGTCGCTGGCTTTGTTTAGGAAGAGTCTGGTAGCTTTGAACATAAGCAGGTGTAAAAACCTGATCAACAAACCCACCTTCTTCGAGAGGGGAGAACCGGGGCAAATTGCTGATCCACTGGACCTCCAATGGAGCTGCTTGCGTATTTGTCAAAAGGTCCAGAACAATTTCCGCACCGGTTTGTCCGCCGCCAATGACTGCAATACGTTTGTTTTTTATCTGCCGTGCTTTGTTGAGGTAACTGCTTGCGTGGAAACAATTCTCACCTAAGTATGCGGTCGCCCATTGCGGTATAAAAGGCTTCATGCCTGTGCCAATAACAAGATTGTGAGTGTGCTCAACTCGTCCGTCTTCAAACGCCACAGATAGACGCTTGTCTTTCACCGAGATTTCCTGGGCAGTGTGGTTCCAATGAAGATTGCTCATCTTGCCAGCAGCCCATGCAAGATATTCATTAAACTCCACACGGGTTACTCCGGTAAAACGGCCAGCTAAAAAGTCATAGAACCTCTTCTTTTCAACCAGGAATGCCATAAAAGAGTATGCGCTGGTCGGTTGTACCGCTGTGACGAGGTCTTTCAAGAACGATGTTTGCAAAACAGAACGCGAAAACATCAATCCCTGATGCCAGCTGAATTCTGACTTACTGTCAAAAAATGCTGTGCGAATGTGTGATGAGCTCTGTGCCAATGCGGCAACGCTCAGATTAAACGGCCCTATGCCTAATCCGATCAGGTCATAAACTGGTTGCGTATTCTTCGGCATCTTGACGATCTGGGACATGTCAAGGCTCCTTTGTGTTCTGTTAAATATCAGAGGGACGCAAAGGTCGCGCAACTGGCTTGTGGCTGATCACGAACCCGGAGCCACCTACGCAAAAAACAAGTGCGATGAGGGCGGCAAATGAAAAAGTTAAGGTCAGACTCGTCTCTCCACCAAAGCCGCCAAGAAGGGAGCCTGTGGCTAACCCGGCAAACTGAGAACAGGAAAGAGTGGTCGACCCTTTTGCTTTGAGTGAAGCTGGCAATCGTTTCAGCAAATATACTGAATTAGTAGCTGCGAGCAGTGCTGCTGAAGCGCCAATGATAGCTGCACTCATTGCGATAAAAGACAGCGTATGCGCTATGCAAAGCAGACTGAGGCCTGCCGTAAAGCTAATTGCGCTGGTGATTTGCACAATGCTTGCATGCTTGCGAACGATTGGTAAGAGGCCCAACTGAGCGACCAACCCGCTTAGAACAGCAGCGGTAAGACAATAACTTGCAACAGTGGTTGCCTGAGTTGAGTTTAGCTGCATGCTGTCTTTTATAAGCGGCCCCAGCAGCACATATGTTGCACCAAGGCACAACTGCAGAGCAAATCCAATCAAAAGCGCAGTTTTGGGAAGTGTGATCCGGTTTTTGTATTCGTTGCTCTTTTTGCATTTTGTCATTGCTGGTGATGACTGCTTAAATGCGAAAAATAAGCAAACTACATAGACTGGAATTGGAGCAATAAGCGGAGCGACTCCCCCGAGAAGCAAGAGCGGAGCCACAGCTGCGTTTCCCGCAAGTCGTCCAAGACCTGTCATAGAACTCAAACGACCTATCGGAGCTAGAAGCTTGGAAGAATTTCGCGAATTTCTTGCGAGTATTGCTTGAGTAAGCGGAAGGAGAGCTGGAACTGAAATGCTATAAGCAATTCGTGCCGTAATGAGGACAGCTAATCCGAGGAGAGGTGAGATTATAGCATAGCTGACTAGCATAAAGCTGATTGCAATTGCAGACACGCTTAATACCGCGAAACTCAGTATGATCTTTAAGGCACCGAGAGCTCCGATATATGCTTCTATTCGTCCCCAAGCAGGCAAACTGATCGCAGTTGCCATCAAGCCTGTTCCTACTACAACCCCAATCATACTGAGTGTCAGGTCAAAGACATCTTGCAGTAACGGCACCATGACCACCAGACACGCCTGATGGAATGTACTCGCCGCAATGGCAGGCATAGTTATCGAAGGTTTAAACACTGGAGACCACTATTCTCAATACAATCAGGAGGTGTGTATTAAATATGAGTCATACATTCAAGTATAATTTTACAACCGCTCTGTCAAGCTGATCTATCAAATATTGCAGGGCTTTAAAGAGAGAGTTTTTCTTGGAGTACAAAAACTACCGCAGTTGCATTATTGAGGCGCAGTGCGGGATATTTGGGTAGCAATTGACTAGTTAAAAGCAGCGGGCTTTAAGTGAGGTACAGAAAACTTAAGAATTAAATCGTTGTTGTTGTTTGGTAAATCTGTGCGTGATAATACAGCGAACCCGTAGAGTGGTTTTTAGGTTTATGAAGCCTTCTATAGCAATTTTTGCTTCTGTGGTGGCGATGACTCTGGAGCTCAGGCCACTGGCAAGCAAAGCTATACTGATAAGAATAAGTGCAAATCCGGGCCTTGAAAGAAGAGTGAGCAATCTCTGTGCGCCCTCTAAAGCTTCTACGCCGCAATCTCCGGAGTGATTGAATGTTGTGACAAAGCGGATAGCTTCATGGCGTTCATTTGGACTGCTACCATGCGCTCGTGCCTGCACAATACCAGAGTGATGACATACATCATGAGGCATTGAGGTTGCGTCCGATGATGCCAAGTACCAAATAATGCATTTGTGGATCGGAGATAAATTTCACCATTGGAGCAAAGCTGAAAATGACGCTGTTCAAATCCGGTTTAGTCAATACAAGCTGCATCACAAAGCAAAAGAGATTACCTCAAGAAGTGCAAGGATGAGTACTCCGGTAAAGCAAATTTAGAATGCTAACTTGACACGTGAACTCAAAACTTAAAGTTCACACTCTAGGTGGACGTTTGAGCTGAGAGCAATATTGTAAAATATTTTATATAACAATATTTTAACCTAGTTATGTTGCGGTGCAATGGCATTTTCATTCCCACTAAATGCGAACCCAGAACTTTCTTTTGTCACTGGCGACTTAGTGCGCAAAACCCCACTGCATACGATCGCGGCCCGGAAGGATCCCAAAGCCGGGGTAGGGGAAGCTTGGTATGGGATTGCGAGGAGGATATTGCGCTGCTTGACTGCAGATGGAGGAGGGGACGCAGCTTCGCCGAACATAGCGATAAATTGCCCGAATGACCCCGATTCTGTCGCGCCAGAAGTGCAGGGTCATTTGTTGGGGAGTGCGGTGCAAAGCAGTTAAAGTCAGCTCAAGGCGGGTGCTAGACGATACCAGCCGAGACGAGAGGGCACCGGCAAGCAAGACGCCTCCTGTTCTAAAGCGCGGACCAGTCACACTTCGCAGGTATCGACACACCCACAAAACCAACGGTATGACACTTGTAAGCCCTTGATTGTTCAAGCTGGTATGGCATTGCGCGGTACCGGGCAACCTAAACTCAGGCCATGTGTAAAGAGCATAGGCGACGGGAGGAGCGAGCGCCATGCACGTGAACTATATCTACACAGAGCACCCTCAATGGGGGATGGAAATCCTACGCTACACAAACGAGGAAGTGCGCGAGGTCTTTGGCGACAAGAACGCCGAGGAGCTATGGGTGGGTAAGATCATCCTGCACCGAGGCGGTGCCTATCTTGACATGCTAAGCGCCGCCAGAGACAAGCTCGCTGCTGAACTCGACGCCTATCCTACCTAGCTCGCAAGGAATTTTAGCCCCGTCAGTAGTGCGGGGTTGCAGTCGTGAAGCCGGGCAAGGTGCCCGCTGAACGGAGGAAATTCTATGAGAACCAGCATAATCAGGATTGCAGCACATAACTTAGCAAAGGCGGGGTTTGATGTAATTCGGCCATATGAGGCCTGCGATCCGATCGCTCACGCCCTCGATGACAAAGCTGCGGTCAAGGCGTGGGTTAACGCAGACAGCATGACACTCACGGTGGAAGTGAACACCAACCAGATCCTCGATGCAGCGACTACTTCGGAAAACCGCTGGAGGATCTGGGACGCTAACAGGTTACTAATGATCCGAAGGATGTGGGGGCCTTCGCAACGCCAAGTTTACGTCACATCCGCAAAAGTGCTCCTTACATGCACAACGGTGTCATTTCATCCCTGCGAAAGGTTGTGTTGCTTTATAAATTGTTTGTCGGCGACGCCTTATGGACAAATCGATCGATTTGAGTAATGGAGTGTTTTGGCCCATGATCACTAGATTAGGAGTGAACAATGGGGCAATACACAAGGACCGCCAGCGCTGCAGCTGAG
>NZ_LMCE01000104.1:0-7210 GCF_001623285.1 Pseudovibrio sp. Ad26 | reverse complement strand
GTATTGGACGCCTTTAAAACTGATCAATGCAACAAGCCTCAAGCCATGAATTCAGAGCAAGCTGATTGTACCCGAAAATACGGGAGCAGAAAACCGATTAAACTTTGCGACAGAACCGGCATTGAGTAATGCGCCAGCACTAATGAGCGGCCGCAATGATCAAGTCGATGGTGAGCAAAACTGCATAATATCACCTTCTTCGAAAGGCTTTGAAGGAACAGAGCGCGGCAGCCGGTAAGCTTGTGGCTTGATTGTCTTACAAATTTTGAAGTACTCTTAGATGAGATCATGCTCTTCGCTTGCTTGGCAAGGCAGATCTAAGAATTAACTTGATAATGCCTTGGATCCGCCTTAAGCAAAAATCGAAATGGTTTAGCTCACGTTTCGAATCCAAAAACGCTCACCATGGTAACGGTGTAAATCTCCCCGGATGGAATCGAGAACTTTCTTATTTACTTGCGAGGTGTAAATATTTACAATTTCTTCTTTCTTATCAAGCGATGATGGCGTGAAAATACATTCGCGAGATATATTCATTGACTTTACAATTCTCTGTATTTGCTCCTCTGTTCTATCATAAGTTGCATCTTTATAAAACCAAATAAATTTTTGGTGTTTTATTGCTAAGAGGGCTGCATCTCTTGCAATTAAATGGTCTATATGACCACCTATGCCAAGTGGCAAAATAACTCTAATATTTTCAAAAGTATGAATAATATTTGAAATACTCATGACAGCCTGATCCCAAATCGGATCATTATTTGGAACTAGTTTGGTCGAAAGATATGCAGCTTCGTTGGTGTATCCTTGACGCAAGCTAGCATCCTCAAGCCCTAGATGGAACGATTTCACCCCCAACAAGGATAACGCTCTCACGTCTTCTATAAGTCGTTCGTGGGTAACGTTCCTCCAGTTACCGCATCCATTGATGCGGTATCGTGATTTAGTAAACACTGAGACAACTGTAACATCACTGAACCTGCGATCTAGTAAAGCGCCGCCAGCTGAAAATACAGCATCATCAAGATGAGGAGAAATTATGACTACTTTACTAGATCGCATTGTTAAATTACTTAATTGTTACGTTTACCAATTTTGGATTATTATTTACTTTATCACGCACTATTATAGTACGCAATTCTCCAGATCCAATATTTACTTGGCCAGATAACGTTTCTTTCGCAATGGACGAAAGTTTGGAATCATCGCATATTGTCGGAACTTCAACTTCTGCGCGCTTTTTTCCATTTAGGGTTACAATCATAGATACTGTTTGCGGCCCTTCATATTGGGAGAGGTCAATCTGTGGCCATCTTGATAATGCAACTGAACCATCGTTACCACAGCGCTGCCACAACTCTTCGCACATAAATGGAGCAAACGGAGAAAAGCACAAGATCAACTTCTCTAAAGTTTCTCTTGAAACTGGTTGTGAGCTGATATCATTAAGGCATTTCATCATCGTTGCGATTGCGGTATTTAGTCTGAGAGTTTCGATGCCTTCTTCGATAGTAGACACTGCCTCTTCGACCGTACGTTGAACGTTGATACTTTCCTCCTTTTTCACCACTGTTTGACGAATACCCATGCTGGAATCATGCGTGATGAAGCGCAAGAAACGCCGAAGAAATTTTTGTGCAGCCGCAGTTTTGCTACTCTCCCACTCCCGAACTTGTTCAACCGGCCCCATAAACATCAAGCAAATACGATAGGCATCAGCTCCATACTTCTCAACTACCTGATCGGGTGTTACTATATTGCGTAAAGACTTAGACATTTTTGCCTTTACGCGCTCAAGAGGTGCATCAGCCTGCTGTAGGTCATAATGGGGAGAGTTTGATTTAATATAGAATTTCCCATCGTCTCTCGTCTCGACCTCATCTGTTGGTATCAGTACTCCTCGAGTATTTCGAAAAGTAAAAGACAAAAGTAAGCCTTGATTAACAAGTCTTTTGAAAGGTTCTTTGGTTTTAATCTTACCTAAGTCAGATAGTGCCATATACCAAAATCTGGAGTACAAAAGATGTAGAGTAGCATGCTCTGCTCCTCCGATGTAAAGATCGACAGCTCCCCAACGTTTTTCTAATGCAGGGTCAACAGCTAGATCCTCATTTCCTGGATCCATAAAACCCAATGGATACCAACAGGAGCCTGCCCATTGAGGCATTGTCAATGTTTCTCTCTTACCTTGTAGCGCCATTACTGGATCATCTACATTTACCCATTGAGTAGCTCTAGCAAGTGGAGGTTCTCCATCTGATTGTGGCTGATAATTTTCTAACAACGGCAATTCTAAGGGGAGATCAGTTTTTGAAACTGGCTCTATACTTCCATCATCCCAATGAATTAATGGGATAGGTTCACCCCAGTATCTTTGGCGAGAAAAAATCCAATCACGAATACGGTATTGAGTACTGGATTCAGCAATACCATTTTGGCAAAGATAGCTGCATAGTTTTTGACTAAACTCGTCCGAAGGCAGGCCAGTAAGTCCGAGTTTTTTGTAGCAGTCGAGATCGAACTCAAGTGCTTTGCCTGATCCGGTCCAAACTTGGTCACCATCAGCAACGCTTTTGTAACTGTCTCCTTCAGGAGCTATTACAGGTGCAATCGGTATATCTACGGTTCTCGCAAAGTCAAAATCTCGGGTGTCATGAGCAGGCACCCCCATCACAGCTCCAGTTCCACTTTCCATGAGAACATAATTTGATACAAAGATAGGAATCCTTTTTCCAGTAAGTGGGTTTATCGCACTTGCACCAGTTCTTATGCCGGTTTTTTTGCTTGACTGCTTACGTGATAGTTCACTTTTTTGTAGTGAAGATCGTACGTAATTGTTGACTGCTTCACGGTGTTCGATAGTTGTTATCTTATCGACAAGCTTATGTTCTGGAGCAAGCGCTAAAAAAGTGGTGCCAGGTAACGTATCTGCACGTGTTGTGTATACAGATATTTTCTCGCCTGTCTCTGTTAAAAAGGCTATTTTGTAACCTGAGCTACGCCCGATCCAGTTCCGTTGCATTTCCTTGATTGGCTCAGGCCAATCAAGGTCTTCTAATCCAGAAATTAATCGCTCGGCGAAACTATTAATTCGCATCATGACTTGTCGCTGCATTTTACGAACCACTTCGTAACCCTGTTCCGTGCGGCCGTCATGCATAACTTCTTCGTTGGCAACCACAGTGCCAAGTTCAGGGCAATAGTTAACCATCGCGTCATCGTAGTAAGCCAAGCGGTAACTGTTTTGGTAATTTTGTACTGCTTTGGGGCCTTTTACCTGAACTTCATCTGGTATTAGAAGAGTGCTGATGTGCTCCGTTTTTTGTGTATCAGGGTTGAACCATGCTTCGTACAGGTCGATAAACATTTCTTGAGTGAACTTGTAATAGTCGGGATCCGTCGTCGAAAATGCCCTATCCCAATCGAAGGAAAGCCCAATTAAGTCCATTTGTCTACGATAGTTTTCGCTATTTTTGGCAACAGTTTCCGCTGGATGCATGCCGGTTTTCATCGCGTGTCGTTCAGCGGGAAGACCAAATGCATCCCAGCCCATTGGATGCAATACGTTGAAACCTTTCATCCTTTTAAAGCGAGCGATGATATCTGACGTAATGAAACCAACTGGATGCCCTACATGAAGGCCATCTCCGGATGGGTACGGAAACATATCCAAACAATAAAAAGTTTTATCTTTACTACTCGGGTCCGGGGTTCGGTAAGTTTTTTTATCGCTCCATATCTTGCGCCATTTCGCTTCTATATCTCGAATATGCTCAATGTCATATTTTCTAACTTTAGAGGATTTACTGCTATGATTGTGTTTCAACATTGTACTAATCTTTTAGTTGTGTCATGTTTCTATAGTTAATTTTCATTATTTAAAAAAGCGGTCACTTTTAAAGATGGAACATGATACTGAAGTAAGCAAGCTTTTCCCTCATGCATTAATACTAGCTGCAGGAAATGGCACTAGAATGCGACCATTAACTGGGGTAGTTCCGAAACCTTTAGCACCATTTAATGGAAGTACTCTCATTAGCCAGGGGGTTCGTATGCTTCGCCCTTGGGCTTGTAACATTTTTGTAACGGTAGGATATATGGGAGATAGGTTGGCGAAGCATGTTATCTCTTTGGGTGCGGCAGGTGTTTTTGAAACATCTGGGAACCCTAATGGATGGTGGATTGCCAATACACTGTTATCATATGTCGACGAACCTATACTCGTTTCGACATGTGACAATCTATATGATATTGATTTTGTTAAACTTCACAGAGACTATCGTTCTGCGGGTTCGCCAGCGTGTATGATTATACCTGTGAAACCTGAATTTGGGGCTGGTGATCGCATCGAGTGTGACAAGCAATATATCAATGACATTGGTCCTCATTTGAACCAGCCTCTTCTAGCTTCTGGAATGCAAATTCTGAGGCCCGCAAGCGTCGCAAGATTAGCGGCTGGTGCAACTGATTTTTTGAGTATCTGGCATCGTCTAATACTGCATCAAGAGCTTTATGTATCGCGGGTTTTGCCGAAACAATGGGCAGCGGTCGACACAATTGACGATCTCATATTCACAGAAAAAACTTGGCAGCAATCTTCTACACCGTTAGTTCAGCAAGAGTTGCAGCAGTTAAATCGTAATGATCAAGCAATGACTGGAGTGGCCTAAGGAAAGTGGAGAGCTTCTGTCATAATGTTTTTGCTGTCTCTCGAAGGCGATTGGTGATTTGTAGCCTAACGCGAAGTGTCGCCTAGTTGAATTGTAAAAGCTCTCAATGTAAAGGAGAGCTGGCTCGGGAAATTCGGACAGGTTGTCTAAGTGGATTTTGCTTCTGAAACTGGCATGATGCCAAGAACAGGAGACCACCATGACCAGACGTCCTCGTCGAAACCATAGTCCGGCCTTTAAAGCGAAAGTCGCGCTTGCTGCTATTCGCGGAGAGAAGACCTTGAGCGAATTGGCTCAGGACTTTGATGTGCACGCGAACCAGATCAAACAATGGAAAAAACAGGCCCTTGCGACGATGCCTGATGTGTTTGGGGCTGATAAGCAGGCTAAGCAGGAGTATGAAGTAGACATCAAACGGCTGCACGCCAAAATTGGGAGCTGGCTTTGGAGAATGATTTTTTGGAAGGAGCGCTCACAAAAGCGGGACTACTGAGGCGCGACCAACTTTAGGTTAAGTTGATAGCGCCAACATCTGCTAATCATCGTGTTTTGTAATAGAAATCTCATCTGCTGCAGATAGTACTTCAGGCCAATGAACACATGCCAAACTAAATCGATCAAGCTGCATAAGCAAACTCTCAGTTTCAAGTTGCCCAATAGCTGCCTCGAGATTGATTACGGCATTAAGTAAGTTGCTTGATTTGCTTTCTCCAAAGCGCTGGCTAAGCTCGCCTTCTGCTTCAATCAGAGCTAACCGCACTCGCTCAAGCTCTGATTGCCTATGTATTGTAGCTCGACGTAATCTTTCAGTATTACTTCCAGTATCTAGAGCTGCAAAGTGAAGTAATTTTCCGACTTCCTCTAGTTGCAACTCATCGGTCAATAATATTTTTTTTCGTCGAGAAAGATGTAATAAAGACTCCTGTAGAAAAGAACGACTTGGACAAGTTCTGTCATTCATTATAAAGAACGTCCAATCGTTATCATACCACTCTCCATATGGGGCTGTTACGAATAATTTCGGATCTAGAAGATATGTAGCGCCATGAAATTCCTCTCTAGTTGGCAACTTGATATGAGGCAAATTATTATCCTCGAGGCAACCACAAAGATCAGTGTAATGATCAAAGATAGCATCAATTTCAGTATCTTTAAGTGAGCATCTAAGTTTCTCTACATAACGAGTTGCATTAAACTTAGTCGGAGGCAAACCGCTCAGAGCGGCGAACTCAATCCACTCTAATCGAGAGAGGTCTGGGCAGCCAGATAAACCAAAGCAGGTAAATGGCGGCAACTCGTCAAGTTTTAAATTAAGATCATATGGGATGACTATATCTGCATCCAAATGTAAAGTGCGCAATGCCTCGGGAAAGAAGATGCGGGTAAGAAGCATTCCAATCATGCGCCCATGATGCGCACTCCAACCAGGATTACCTAGACATAGCTTTGAGATCCAGTATTCCGCAGGTTTACTAATTCGAGAAGAAACAAGGTCACGAACATGCGCCCAACTACTAGCATCAAAGCATTTTATAGAGATCAAATTACTGCTTTCAGCTATATAGTTTACCTCTTTGCGGGGTTGCTGATTGTATGAGTTATTTACAATTAATACTTGGCAATTGCGAAGTAACGGTGAATCTTCAATCGAGTGCAGTAAACGCTCTAAATGAGCAGCATCTTCGTAGACTTGAATAGTTATAGTTAACTCTGTCATCGGCGGCGGCGAGCAATTACCGTTTGGAAATAGCCTTCCTTGGGGTAAAAAACATCACTAATTACGTCACAATGAAAACCAGCGTTTTGTAATCTTATCTGTGCAGAATCTATTCGGTCACAATTTTCACCATCAAAACAATGAAACTCAATAATCATTAGCCGGATACGCCTAAGGATCTCAGTATCAGCTCCTTCAATAACGGAAAACTCACAGCCTTCGCAATCAATCTTTAGAACATCAACTTCCCCCGCAGGCATTCGATCTAATAGCTGAGAAAGGCCATTGCTGAGGACTAAGTTCTTAAACCCCTGAGCTTTACCAGTTCTATGACCACCTGTGTTCCAGTTAGAATGGTATACACTGACTTCGCCGACTTTATCTGCTGCCGCAATATTCATAATTTTCAATGGGACATGAGGATTAGCCCGTCGATTTTTATCTAATAATTCGAAATTCTGTGGAGATGCTTCTATAGACAGTACAAAACCATCTCGACCCACTCGATTGGCAGCAAGTAGAGAGAAAATACCAATATGTGCGCCGATTTCTAACACCTTAAATCCCGGCTGTATAAATTTATTTATATCATAGTGATCTTCTGAGTATACTTCTTCCAGAATAGCTAAATCTGACACTCGTACCTGCAACGATCCCCTAATTGAAATCTGCAATCCAGATTTCAACCTTAAAGGAAACGAATGCTTCGACATTGGATGGAAAATCAATCGAGCTAAACTAAAATTGCTCTTTAACAGGATCCGACGCAAACGAAACGCTCGTACTAATTCAGGCCAAAACATTACTTAAACCATTTTGTTGA
>NZ_LMCE01000010.1:0-538 GCF_001623285.1 Pseudovibrio sp. Ad26 | reverse complement strand
ATCTTTTTCCACTGTCAGGAATTGGATACTTGCATTACTTGAATATTTATTTACCGTTTCTTCCAATCCTTCTTTACTATATTCTGATAGACCATCGTCAATCACATAAAATTTTATGCGTCTTGTTTTATTGCAATTTTCTAATGCAGTTGCGATCATCACGCTCAAGTAAGGAGCATAATTTTCGTCTGAAGCAGTTACCACAGGAACTACGCCGTATCTCTTCTCCATCAAAATCACTCCTTTTTCTAATCTTTTTCTAACCTGTTATACATCTAGAATATTCCTCATTTGGTTTTAAAGCAAAATATATGCTTTGTTTTCATTGAATATTTTAAAATTTTTTTATCACAAAACGCATTGGTAAGCGATAACTATTCGTTTTTCATGGCTTTTTATTCAAAGGTATTGACCAAAAACTACTATATATAGCCACCTTTTTCTTAAGAATGTTTTTTGAAAAAATTCATAATGACAAAGCAAGTTAGTTTCATTTTTTTAAATTCTCATTTAATCTTAAGGTAACAGGAAATTAGAT
>NZ_LMCE01000009.1:0-506 GCF_001623285.1 Pseudovibrio sp. Ad26 | reverse complement strand
CTATTGTTTCTTCGCATTTCATTTTAAATGTAGTCTTTCAGCCTGTCCAATGCTTAGTTTATTCAGTCGATATGCTTTTTAAGCATAGTTGCTAACGCTTTTTTTATTTTAAAAAAAACAAGTTATTAAATAAGTCTTTAGTTGGATGTTTTTTTGAGATCAATCTTTTATACTTATGATGAACTTACAACATTGTTTGTTTTCTGTCATATCAAAAAATGGCGCAGTTAGTTGCTTTTCTAGTAAAGTATAGTTAACAAAGAACCTCTAAGGAGTTGATGAATAATGAATATTGCTGCCTCTCGAAAACTGATAAATTTCATATCCATTATCGGATTAGGCCTATCAATCGCGCTGACGATTTATTTTATTAATTTAGGTGTTTTCAAAGATTTGAATGCGTTAAGAGGATTAGTAGGTGATTCCATCATTTTAGGACCGATTATTTTTGTCTTCATCCAAATCCTGCAAGTAGTTATTCCAATCATTCCTGGAGGGATCAGTAC
>NZ_LMCE01000008.1:0-240467 GCF_001623285.1 Pseudovibrio sp. Ad26 | reverse complement strand
CTCAAGCACTCATCAAAAGAGGAAAGCCCTTCAAAGCGGCTATGATTGCTCTGGCGCGAAAGATACTCATCACAGCCAATGCACTGCTCAGAGACAATGTTCCATTCAATGCATAAACACAGTTGCCGCATCGGGTGTGGGATGACGGTGGGTGGGTAAGGCTGCTATCAACAGCGTTTCAGGTTCGTTTGCGAAACCTCTTGCAATTGGGGGGCTCAATACTCAGTATGCGCACCTATGGTTCCTGGGGAGCGAAAGGCCTCGGGATTAAAAGGGAACACGGTGAAGTGTAGCCAACAGGCGCTAATTCCGTGACTGCCCCCGCAACTGTAAGCGGAGAGCGAGGCCAAGCATGCCACTGGAGAGATCCGGGAAGGCTGGCTGAGCACAGACCCGCGAGTCAGGAGACCTGCCATTATGTTTCACTTCAACCCGGGCGGGGCGTCCCGGAAGGAGGCCATAATGGTTGAATTGGCGAAAGCCTGTCACATATCCGGTTTCTGTTTGCCCCTGCCTTTGCGCGGAGGGCGTTATGAGATCTTCTTCCACTCTTTCTCTTAGTTTGTTTTGGGCCGTTTGGGCGGGCCAGCGGTTTTCTGTCTGCGATTGCGCTTGACTTTTTTGATCAGAACTCGACAATTGATGTAACGTTATAACGTTACAGTATTATCAATGCGGATATGGTACTGGTTGGATTGGCTGAATGCGTGACCCTGTTTCTAAATTTTTCAATGGCTTAGGTTGGCAGAGCTGTTTGCTTTGGCGCAGCGCCCTACGGAAAGGTGCATGCTCATGAGCGCGACTTCTGTTTCGGTCCGCGATATTTCGTGGGCACCTGATCGTAGGAGTGCGCTTGTTTTAAAGCCGCTAAGCTTTGAGCTGGCTGCGGGCCAGACGCTTGGTGTGGTGGGCGCGAACGGGGCTGGCAAATCTACGCTGCTGCGGTTGCTCTATCGGTTCAACAAGCCTATGACCGGGCAAGTTTGCGTTGGGGGTGATGACATCTGGTCCCTCTCCGCCAAGAGCACGGCACGGCGGGTGGCGGCGGTGTTGCAAGAGCAGCCGACGGATTTTGCGCTGAGGGTGCGTGAGATTGTGGAGCTGGGACGCACGCCGTATCGCAGTGGGTTAGCAGCTTCCGGAGAGCGGGACCGGCAGGTGGTGGACCGTGCGATCCGCGCTTTGCAGCTGGATGCGTTGGCCGGACGGTTGTTTGGCACGCTTTCTGGCGGAGAGCGGCAGCGGGTTATGGTGGCGCGGGCGTTGGCGCAGGAGCCAGAGCTGCTCATTTTGGATGAGCCGACCAACCATCTCGACATTCGCCATCAGCTGGAAATCCTCAAGCTTATTGAGGAGCTGGATCTAACGATCATCACCAGTTTGCATGACCTGAACATGGCGGCGCAGGTGTGTGACCAGATTCTGCTGCTCGATCACGGGCAGATGCTTGGTTTTGGGGCGCCGGAGCAGATCCTCTCTCCCGCATTGGTTTCTCAGGCCTTTCAGGTGCGCACGACACGCGATCAGCTGATGGACCGACAACAATCTCTTTTAACTTTCGATCTTCACTCATAAGGACACTTTTCATGAAAAAGCTTGGTTTAGCGCTGGCTGTGGCGCTGCTTTCTTCCTCTGCTGCGCTGGCAGAGGTTTCCGTACAAAGCTGCAACCGCACCGTCACATTTGATGGTGTTCCGCAACGGGCCATTTCCAACGATTCCAATCTCACCGAGATGATGCTGGCGTTGGAATTGCAGGACAACATGGCGGGTTACACTGGCATCTCTGGCTGGAAAACGCTGGATGAAGAATTGACTGATCAGGTGGCTGTATTGCCGGAGCTTGCTCCCAAATACCCAAGCAAAGAAGTGCTGATTGGGGCTGATGCGGACTTCTTTTTTGCCGGATGGAATTACGGCATGAAGGTTGGCGGCCCGGTTACGCCGGAAACTCTGGCACCGTTTGGGATCAAGGTTTATGAGCTGACCGAGAGCTGTATCCATATTGGCGAGAAGCCAAAGGTTTCCATGGATGACATGTACAATGACCTTTTGAACCTTGGCCGCATCTTTGATGTTGAAGAGCGGGCGGAAGCGTTGGTGCAGGCTTATCGTGAAGACCTTGCGCAGTTCAAAGCTGGCCTGAAGGCCGCTGACACACCTCTGCGTGTGTTTGTTTATGACGGAGGCGAAGATTCTCCGTTCACTGCTGGTCGTTATGGGATGCCAACCGCGCTGATTGAGGCTGCTGGCGGTACCAACGTGACGGATACATTGGATAAGAGCTGGGTGCGCGTGAACTGGGAGGCTGTGGTTGAGACCAACCCGGAAGTGATCGTGATTATCAACTACGGCGAAGTGACTGCTGCACAGAAGCGTGAGTTCATGCTCAACAACCCCGCCTTTGCGGATATGGATGCGGTGAAGAATGACCGGTTCGTGACGCTGGAATATGCTGAAGCAACTCCGGGCCCGCGGAACATCAAGGCGATCAAGAAACTCGCAACCGCATTCTGGGGTAACTAACAATGAGCGAAGGAACCGGCGTTGTTGTAGCCCCCAAAGAGGGCTCTTATCATCATTTGCTGCAGATTTGCTGCGTGGGATTGGCTGCGCTGGTTCTTTCTGTCTGCCTTGCGGTCTCCGTTGGGGCGGTTTCCATTTCCATGGAGACTGTATGGGGTGTTCTTGCCAACAAACTGGTGCCGGGGACGATTGAGCCGAGCTGGTCGCTGGGGCGGGAGAGCATTCTCTGGGAGATCCGCCTGCCTCGTGCTCTGCTGGCGATCATGGTGGGGGCCGGGCTTTCCATCGTGGGAGCTTGCCTTCAATCCGTCACCCGCAACCCGCTGGCGGACCCGCACCTAATCGGCATTTCAGCTGGTGGTGCTTTTGGGGCCGTGTTGGCCCTGCTGCATACGGGCCTGTTTTTGGGGATGCTCACCGTGCCTTTGCTGGCGTTTCTGGGTGCTCTTGGGGCAACACTGCTGGTGATTGGCGTGGCGAAGTTTACAAGCGCGACCAGTGCCGACCGTCTGGTGCTGACGGGTGTAGCTGTGAGTTTTGTGCTGATGGCAGGCGCCAATATCCTCATCTTTTTGGCAGACCCACGGGCGACGCATACTGTGGTTTACTGGATGCTGGGCGGATTGGGGCTGGCGCAATGGGCACATCTCGCCTACCCGTTGGTGGTGCTTGCTTTGTGCGGGCTCTGGCTGTGGTTTCGCGCAGGGCATTTCAACGCGATGACAATTGGCGATGAGACGGCGACAACACTTGGCATATCCGTTGGTGCATTCCGGCTGGAAACCTTTGTGATTGGTGCTCTGATTACAGGTGTTATGGTGGCGTTCTCGGGTATGATCGGGTTTGTGGGGCTTATGGTGCCTCATATTGTGCGATTGTTCGTGGGCGGTGATTATCGGCGCCTGATCCCTGTTTCAGCGCTGTTTGGGGCAATCTTCCTGCTGCTTGCAGATGTTATCGCGCGAACACTGATGAAACCAGAAGACATGCCGATTGGCATCATTACCGGGCTTATTGGTGGGGTCTTCTTTATCTGGTTATTGAGAGAAAAGCGGTAGGTCTGCCGTTTTTCAAGCACTCCGGCATCTCGTAGTTGCTGTGATATGAGCTTGAGCTTGCCGTCATCACGACACAGTTTTTTCGCGTTAGACTCATACAAGGCCCATCTGGCAGCATGGCAGAAACACGGATTTTGAAAGGTATTTACCTTTATTCCGGTTGGTTTCGGCTGCTTTTAATTATGGTTTTGTCGCATATTCCTAGGCGTTGATCAGAGGTCTTGTTCGGGAACATGTGTTTGATGCGGAGTACGTGAATGACATCTCGGTTGTATAGCGATTTTGCCGAGCAGTATGATGAGGCCATTCAGGAGAACATCTACAACGCTCTTTTAGAGCGCCCCACACTGCTTGGCATGCTGCCGCCGCTGCAAGGGCTGAAGGTGCTGGATCTTGGGTGCGGCCCCGGCGTGTATGCGCAGTTTCTCTATGATCACGGAGCTGATGTAACCTGCATTGATGAATCCGAGCAGATGCTGAAGCTGGTGAAAGAGAAGCTGGACGACAACGTAAAGTGCTACACCTCTGACCTGTCTAATGGGTTGCCGGAGAAACTGGAAGGCACGTTTGATATCGTGATCTGTCCGTTGATGATCCATTACGTCGAAGACCTGAACAAGCTTTTCAGAGACATCGGAAACGTGTTGAAGCCGGGTGGTTACTTCGTGTTCTCAACCCATCATCCGCTGGTGGATGCGCAGTGTTCTCCAAGCGGTAGTTATCTGCGTCAGGAACATGTGACGGAGGAATGGAACACCATTGGTATGCCGGTGAAGGTGAGTTTTTATCGCCGCCCACTCTCCATGCTGTTTGGGTGGCTCTCAGCTGCCGGAATGTGTGTTGTGGACCTGCGCGAAGGGATGCCAGCTGCCGAGATGAAGGAAAAATCTCCGATCCATTATGAGAAGCTGCAGAAGAACCCAAGTTTCATCTTCTTCAAATGCCAGAGCCACTGCAGCAAGTAGGCCGCCCTCCTGACCCGCTTCAGACTCACTGGTTGCTTACAGTTTTGTGAGTCTCAAGGTTTCTGCGGTTTATCTCCCGCAGAGTCAGTTGTGCTGTATGCAATCGGGTGGATTCATGAGTCATTTCAAGAGGATATTGACTCTGCGAAACTCACAAGCGTGTTAGTTGCCTCTGAGTCAATTCTCAATGTCAGTGAATGTGGAATAAATGCTTCTGAAACGATCGTAGCGAGCCTTGTTGGCTCCCATATCGCTGTAGCCAACGCGGGATTGGGAGCGGTAGTGCACGACGCCCGCTTCTTCATCGATCCAGAGTTCCACATCGTCATTGTAACCCATGCTTGAGCTTGTGAAGACGGCGTGGAGGTATGATCCTTCCACCTTGCTGATCTTGTTCTTGCCCATCTCCTGCAAGGTGTTGGTGAGAGCTGCCTGTGTGATCTCAAAGGAGGAGAGCATGGGCAAAGGCTCCACACGACGGGTCGCATCTTCTGTTTGAGAGGAGACAGCATTGGGAGAGTTGGGCAGTGATGCAAACTGACCGTCATGCACACCTACATAATCTGGCAGTTTAGAATTTTGCCAGATAAGCTTTACAGTGACGCCAACCACAAGCGCTACCAGAAGAATTGCAATAACAGCCATTTTAGAAAGACCTTTAAACATCATCGTTTCCGGAAATCCCACCTGCACAAAGCATAGCTCACTCAGGGGTTGCGGGTGAAATGAAATTCTAGTGTTTAGAGTGCGACACAATCTGTTGGCGATGCGGTAGGTGGTTGATGCTGAAAGAAGTTCATGCTCAGCTCTGTATATCCAGTATTTCCGCCGTTTTATTGCTTCTGTTAGCCAGCCTCAACATAAGCAGGTTCTGCCGGATTTACTCTTACCATGCGGCAGAAAATACCTAACCCCTCATTCATTCCATAGTTTTTGGAGCAAACTACGGATCTTTAGGAGTACTCCATCTGGCACGTGCTTTGCTTCCTATTATGTGCGCCACATATTGGCTCGTAACCCGACGAAGCTGCTTTGAATTCATTGAAGTTCCTTATTGTTGAACTGAGTTCTTCAATTGAAGTTCTGGACAGCGGCTGACTGGGTTCGTGAATTAAGTGATTGAATTTGTTGAATTCTATTAATCAGCTTTGAGGAACTATTTGATGTCGATTGATAATTTAGGCCATAACCCTCCACCAAGTATCGATACTTACACTCGGTTCTCCCAGTCCTCTGAAAACATCTTTGATGCTTCGGTTTCTGAAATCGCAGCAAAGCAACGTTCTATTAGCAGCGCATCCGCCGAAAAGGCACGAGTTGCCGGTCCAAACTTTCGAGGCAATGTTTCCTATGAGAATTTTTTGGAGCTAAACGGGCTGAGTCAGAGTTTAGGCGAAGGAGGACTGGAGGGTATTGCACAAAGGAGTAAAGAGGCTGAGCTGGAATTTCAGGGTGGGCTGGAGGATCTGTACGCTGAGCTGGAGATGCGCAAGGCGGAGGTAGAAAGAGCATACCAGAAAGGCATGGAAAAACTCCGCGAAGGCATGGAAAAAACTTATAATACGTTAAGAGAGAGTATTGCTGAAGAAAAGAGAGAAAAGGCTCGTTGGGAAAAAGAACTCGCAACAGCCCAAGGCGGTTATAAGGACTTTGTACAACGTGCTGTGAACCGTCATAAAGATTCCATAGCCTCCACCGAGGCAGATCTAAAGAAGTATCAATTACATGACGCTAAATTACTTCAATCAATGTAGATAGTGCATGTTGCTTGAACGATGATATCGACAGTGCGCGGTGTTTTCTTTGCCTGTTGTGGTGGAGCAGGAACTTAATGAAATGACCACGCTCGAGTGCTTACAGATCAACATAAGAGACGCCGATCGCAGCGACATACCTGCGCTGCTACCGATGATTAGAGCTCTTGCCCAGTATCATGGCGATGATGCAGCCGTCAGCACTCAATCGCTCGCCAGAGACGCGTTTGAAGATCCTCCATGGATTTACATTGTAGTTGCAGAGCTTGAAGAGCGGATCATTGGTTACGCCGCCTTATGTCCACTTATGCAACTGCAGACAAGCACTCGCGGGATCGACATGCATCACCTCTTCATTGAGGAGGAACATCGTGGTCGAGGTGTTGGTAAACAGCTGATAGATGGCGCTATATCTAAAGCACGTGACCTTAATTGCAGCTACATGATGGTGGGAGCATCGCAACGGAACACTGCCGCGCAGGCTGTCTACCTCTCTTACGGCTTTAAGAAGCGACCACAGTCTGGAGCCAAGTTTCGTTTCCATATTTAAGGTAGCAGTGTTCATCACTCACACAACGAGTTGAACGTATAATTAAGGCTTTGGTCCCTCAAAACGGCTATATTGGTGCCATAAAACTTGACGATTTTGCAATTTCGCTCTTAATTGCCCTTTTAATAGCAAAATTTCTGCTTAAATCTCTCAGGTCGGGAGAAAAGCAATAAAAAGGATGCCTTTGCAGATGAATTCAGAACGCTCTACGCAGACAACTGAGCGCCAAGACGTTTCGCCACTTTTGAAACTGGCCCTTGAGCTCGGTCCATTGGGCGTTTTCTTCATCGCCAACTCCAGAGGCGCACAGCTTGCCGAGATGTTTCCTGCACTGGGTGCTCTTGGTCAGCCGATCTTTATTGCGACCGCTGCCTTTATGGTGGCAATCTCCATCTCCCTCACCGTGTCTTACATCCTCACCCGTCATTTGCCAGTGATGCCGATGGTGTCTGGTGTTGTGGTGCTCGTGTTTGGCGCACTGACGCTGTATTTGCAGGATGATCTGTTCATCAAACTCAAGCCTACCATCGTGAACACCTTGTTCGGCTCCATTTTGCTGGGCGGGCTGTTCTTCGGTAAATCTCTACTGGGCTATGTGTTTGACAGCGCCTTCAAGTTGGATGCTGAAGGCTGGCGCAAGCTGACTATGCGCTGGGGCGTGTTCTTCTTTGTACTGGCGCTGATCAATGAGTTTGTCTGGCGCAATTTCTCAACGGACTTCTGGGTGGACTTCAAAGTTTTCGGTTTCATGCCGATCACCATGGTCTTCACCATGATGCAGCTGCCCCTGATCCAGAAGCACAGCCTTGAGAGCGAAGAGAAGAGCTAAAGCTCCCCCTCTTTCCTACATGCAGACAAAATTAAAGCGCGGTTTGAGCCGCGCTTTTGTGTTTCTATAGCTTTTTCTGGATTAGCGCGGTGCGCGCTTTGCCAGGATGCGTTGGAGCGTTCTGCGGTGCATGTTCAGGCGACGGGCTGTCTCTGAAACGTTGCGGTCACACAGTTCGTAAACGCGCTGGATATGCTCCCAACGAACCCGATCAGCAGACATTGGATTGTCTGGTGGTGGGGCTTTATCGTTTGGACGGCGGGTCAGCGCTGCCAGAATATCATCGGCATCAGCTGGTTTTGCGAGATAGTCAATGGCACCAAGCTTTACGGCAGTTACAGCGGTTGCGATGTTGCCATAGCCGGTCAGGATGATTGCGCGCGCGTCCGGCTTTTTCATGCGGATGGCTTCAACCACGTCCAGACCGCTGCCATCTTCGAGGCGCATGTCTACGACAGCATAATCAGGTGCCTGTGCTGCAACTTTACTCAGCGCTTCTCTCACGCCATCAGCGGTTTCCGTGTGAAACCCTCGTTTCTGCATCGCACGTTCCAAGCGCTGCTGGAAAGCACGATCATCATCGACGATTAGAAGGCGTCCAAGAGGTGCAACTTCTGGTTCTGTCATTTTGCAGGTCCGATTAATCTACGGTATTCACAGGACACTTTAGTATATTTTTCAGTTAAGGGAAGTTCCCATGGGCTTTTATAGCCAGATTTCGCTAAAGTATTTTTACTAGGATACGTAGAGATTTACTCTCAGGTTTCTGGAGTTTGCGCTCCCTGATCCATAGTTTCACGTAGCCAGCGAATATGAACCAAAGCACCACGGTCGGGATCTTTTCGATTATGAAAATTCACTCTTCCGCCAGAACGCTCCAGCAATGTTTTGGCAATGAAGAAGCCAAGGCCCAGGCCACCACCTGACTGGTGTTCAACTTCTCCATCGAATTCTTCCGCGCCATCCTCTGGGATTGCAGGTGCAGAGCGCTTGGACACATAGGGCTCGCCCATTCTGGCAAGCACGTCCGGCGCAAAGCCTGGTCCATCATCCAGGATGAAAATCTCGACGTGCTTTTCATCCCACTTCGCCTCGAAAAGAACGGTGGTTTCTGCGAAGTCTACGGCATTTTCGAGCAAGTTGCCGAGGCCATAGCTGATGGCAGCATCACGGACGCCGACTGGCTCTGGTCCGACCCCTTCTGCCTTGATCTTGATTTCGATGCCAAGGCCACGGTGCGGCTCTGAGACATCTGCCAGCAGTAGCGAGATTGGCATGCGCTGGAACACCTGATCGGCGTCACTGGACAGGCTTGTGAGCTTCTTCAGGATTTCACGGCAGCGTGCGGCTTGAGAATAAACCAGCTCAGCATCTTCACGCAGCGGGTTGCCCTCTTCGAACTCAGTGGAGAGCTCTTTGGCTGTGAGATAGATCGTGCCCAGCGGCGTGCCGAGTTCGTGTGCAGCAGCCGTTGCAAGGCCGTCCAGCGCGGACAGGTGCTTCTGATGCGCCAAGACCATGTCACTAGCTGCCAATGCGTTGGAGAGCTGGCGAGCTTCCTCAGCAACCCGCAGAGAGTATGTGGCCATGAAGAACATGGAGCACATGAGCGAGAACCAGACGCCGACAAGGTAGAGCGGTGGCAGATCGATCTGCGTACCATCATACCACGGCAGCGGCATGTGAAACGCGGTGAGCAGCGTGACAACTGCTCCGGCCAGCGCGCCGAGAATGATGGTGTTGCGGGAGGAGAGCGCAGTTGCAGAGACGACAACAGGCGCAAGAATGAGGAAACAGAACGGATTGCCCAGACCACCGGTGAGGTAGAACAGGCCGCCGAGCTGAATGATATCATAGGCCAGCTGAGCTGCTGCTGCATTTTTGGAGATGCGCGTGCTTGATGGCCAACGGATTTTCAGGATGACATTGAGCCAGGCGGATGCAGCCACCAGAACGTAGCTGTAACCAATGGGCAGTGGGAAGTTGAGCAGATAGTGCACCACAAGCAGAGAGACAGTTTGTCCTGCTACTGCCAACCAGCGCAGACGCACAAGCGTATCCAGCTTGATCTGCGGGTCTAACAGTCGCGACTGCCCTTCCGGTGTGCTTAACATTTAATCTTGCTCCAATATGTCACAGAGGCCCTTCATAAATCACAGGTGATCCACTTGCCAATGGGTTATGTGGCAGAACTATCTTGTTTTGCCGCTGAAATGTTAGCATAGCCTTGTATCCGCCTCTGGGGCATGCTAGCCACCATCTAGTTGCGCAGGTACGGCAAACAAACACTTAAGAGTGACAGTGTGTTGTACCAGTGATTGTTATTGCGACACGGGAAAAACGATATGAGTGAAGCTAATACTGCTGGTGAACAGGGTGAAGCAGCTGCACCAGGCATGAACATCCTGGCTCAGTACATTAAAGACCTTTCTTTTGAAAACCCTAATTCTCCAAAGTCTCTTCAGCCAGGTGAACAGCCTAAGCTGGACATCAACGTAAACGTTGGTGCGAACCCAATTGGCGAAGACCAGTTCGAAGTTATTATTACTCTGAACGCAAAAGCGAACACTCCTGAGCAGGTTCTGTTTGCTGTTGAACTCGTTTACGGTGGCGTATTCCAGATCACCGGTGTTCCTCAGGAGCATATGCACCCGTTCATCCTGATCGAGTGCCCACGCATGCTGTTCCCGTTTGCTCGCAACATCCTTGCAGACACTACACGCAATGGCGGCTTCCCACCACTGCTGCTCGATCCAATCGACTTTGCAGCTCTGTACCGTCAGAACCTCGCTCAGGCTGCTGCTGCTCAGCAGGCACCTGCTGCAGGCGAGAACGGCGAAGCAAAGCCAAACTAAGAATTCTAAGTTCCGGCACACCGTCGGTACTTTGACAAAGCCACGTTGGATCCCAGCGTGGCTTTTGTTTTGCCTGCAATTCGATATTTCGATCTAGTAAGATATTTATGTTCGCCGCCTAGGATCTCCGCGTTAAACGGATAGAGGCCTCAAGAGACTTAAGATGCGGCATCCAAAACTTCGAAGTATCGCTGGTGCTCTGGGCATTGTTGCCCTCATGATGACACCTGTTGGTTCCCTTGCTCAGGACGAGCCAGAAATTGCTGGCCCGGAAGACTGGCACGCCTACAGCTTTTCTGCTGAGCAGATCACCGGAGACATTATTCTGGCTCCCGGGACGATCGAGATGGGCAAATCTGGAATTCTGACAATTACGGGCGTTGAAGGGTATACCCCCAACCTCTTCTCCTTCACTGGTGCAACGTCTCTCGACCTGCCAGAGGGCAAAGTTTTCTGCGAGAAAGACGTCGATAAAGGTTTCATGATCATCGACCGATCGCAGCCAGATTTTCTCGTGATTGATGTCTTTGGAGGTGATGTGCCGCCTGAAGCTGGCAAGAGTGTTGATCAGCAAGCCGGGTTCTGCGGTTCGTTTACCTACAATAAGTCGTAGGCAACCTACGCCCTGACTGTTTCAATCAAGGTAGTTCCAAATGAAAATCAAGATTACTTCTGTCTTTCTGGGTCTGTCTCTCGCGTCTATTCCACTTGCTTATGCTGGCGAGGCTCCTGATAAAAAATGGGGCGCCTCCAGCACCACCGCGACAAGCATTACCGGTGATATCGTCTTGGGGATGACCTCCATCACTATGGCGACAGGAAGTGTGCTGCATATTAAGCCTGTAGCCAGCGACGTTCCCAATCTCTACCGCTTTACGGGCGCTGATATGCTCATGCTGATCCGTGACA
Organism: Pseudovibrio sp. Ad26; assembly: GCF_001623285.1. Classification (NCBI taxonomy): domain Bacteria; kingdom Pseudomonadati; phylum Pseudomonadota; class Alphaproteobacteria; order Hyphomicrobiales; family Stappiaceae; genus Pseudovibrio; species Pseudovibrio sp. Ad26. Next base: position 229,022 of record NZ_LMCE01000008.1, on the reverse strand, counting down.
ACAATCTCTGTTTGCCCGACACGACAGATGGCTACCTCGTTCTCAGCTACCCAAGCAAAAATATGCTGGCAATCGATGTTTTTGACGGAGACATGCCGCCTATGACGGTAGAAGGCATGGAGAGCCAGTCCAATTTCTGCGCTTCATACAGCTATGAAATGCCTAGCTAAAAGCTTCAGATTGTACCCAAGTAAGCGCTGTGCAAAATACGGAGCATTCTGACGGTTGCACGAGCCTGATATTCGAACCAAAGGCACTAACTTCTATTGGAAATACTGTAAGAGGTATCATGCCGCGCGAGATTTTCTCGTGACTGACCTCTTTGGCGATGATGTGCCACCTAAGGCTGGCAAGAGCGTTTGATCAGGCGAGCACCTTCAGCAAAGAATAAGATGAAAGATTCTGCGGCACGATCTCTGTGGAAGCTTGGTTGCGTTGGCTTTATCTATATGCGAAAAAACGAGAAATCGTTTTATGCGCGGCGCACTTATGCAAAACAAAGCCATCAGCTTTTACAAGAGATATAGTGGTCAATATTCTGAGCAGGAGCTCTTTGATCCGAATTCAATGCCGCTGACGCGCTTTGGTCTCATACGCAAGTATCTGAGCTTTGTGGTTTTCTATGCCTCTTATCCGTATGTAAGTAAATTGGTTGATGCCACAGCTCAAGATAGCTTGTTCATCAACTCAATCTATCTTGGCGGGTACCTTGTTTTAGCTGCCGTTTTATGGCCGAGACGCCTTAATATTTTAGGCTTCCTAACCCGGTATCTCTGCACCTGGGTTGTTGTCGTTTTATATTGGATGTTGATCATTTATCTGGTCTCACCAGACAAGCTCAGATTATTGGTTGCAGCTTATCCTTGGCTTACCAAGGCGGCCTATTTACCTTTTGCACTTTATGCCTTTCTTATGATCTGGCTGGCTCCTCCTTCCGAGAAACGCACATCAATCCGCAGCCAGCTCCGCGCAATAGGGCTCCGTTAAAGTTTGGACCCTTATTTCAACTGGTCTTCAATTGCTCTTGAGAAAAGCTAGTCTGTGCTGGAGTTTGTGGCATTCACGTGCTGCGCTCTAACATTTGATTTGAGTAGACCGATGCGATTTGATTGAATCCAGTCACATGGATCATGCTTTATCTCTTCTCTTGAGGCGGCGGTTTTTCTGCGATGTCTGAAAACGCATACGCACAAGAAGTTTGTTACAACTTGCGCGGTGGGAACCGGGCATTGCTGATGGATGCGTTTGCCACCGTTCGCAAAGAGGATTTCCTTTTCCCTCCCCCCTGGCGTGTAGCCATCACAACGCAGGGATATGGCCGCAGGGCGGTTCTGGAGGATCCTGAGGACCTTTATCAGGACATGCTGGTAGAGCTTGTGCACGAGGCCAATATCAATACTGGTCAGCCGTCTTTATGGGCGCAGATCTTCAACTGGTCAGATCTCAAACCGGGTATGGCAGTTTTTGAATCAGGCTCTGGCCTTGGTTACTTCACTGCCATCATTGCTCATGTGGTTGGTGCAGAGGGTTCTGTCTATTTCGATGAACCGCATGACAAACTGCATGATCCGTGCCGTGAGAATCTGGCGTCCATTGCGAACGTTCACGCAGACTACAGAGGCGCGCCGTTAGATCGGACCTACATTTGTTATGGCACAACAACAATCCCGGCCCAGCTTTATCGCAACACCAAGCTGCGGGGGCAAATTGTGTTTCCCTTTACCAATGACTGGGGGCATGGCTTCTTTATCAGCTTGAAGAAGAAAAAGAAGGTGTGTGAGCTGAAGGTCAGCTCCCCGTGTGCCTTTGTCGTCAGCCACACATACAAGAACAGCCCATTTACAGACGAGTTTGGCGAGCTCTATGACATGACGGTGGACATCAGCGTGGTTGAACAAGCACTGAATGATGACGTGCTGGATGTGGCGAAAATGATCCATTTGGCACTTGAAGCCAAGTCGAATTCATAGAGCACATCGCCCTCCAAAATCTTTAGTGGAGCGAATTCTTATGGTTTGATTGAAGCCAATCAGACACAAGGTACTTCAGCCATTATGCCGCATGGGAATCCTGCTTGCCAAACACCCGGCAGCTCTATAAGCTCAATGATGTTGCACAAGAGTGTGATGCCCGAAACGTAACCAAAGGAGGTGTTTGATGATTGTAATAAAGGTGCCTCAGGCAGGTTCGTTTAAATAGGCAACACGCCTTACCTGCCTGACCCACTTTGGGGTCCGTATGCGATGGCTACGGGGACCCCTTGGTGCTGTTCTATTTCAGGCAGATAAATGTCCCATAAATTGATTGAGCTGGGTTGGTCCGCTCATTTTATGATGCAGCTTCGCGATGACGAGCTGCAAACCCTTTCTGTTGCGCGCATTACTCAGGTTCATAGGAATCAGATGGTCGCTATCAGCAGCGAGGGAGAGTTTTCTTTGAGCGTCCCAGGCCATGGGTCTACCGGCTCTTATGCAGTAGGTGACTGGGTCATCTATGATTCTCAGTTTCAGGTTACACGTGTTCTTGATCGCCTCACTGTCGTGGAACGACGGGCAGCAGGCGAAGACGCACGGACGCAGCTGATTGCGGCTAATCTGGATGTGCTGTTCATTACCACCTCCTGCAACAAAGACTTCAACATTGCGCGCCTTGAGCGATATCTGGCCGTTGCCCAGCAAGCTGGCATTCAACCTGTTGTGCTGTTGACGAAAGCCGATTTAGTGGAAGACACGCGGGACTTCGAAGTCCAGGTGCAGAAGATTGACCCTTTATTGCCCGTCATCGCTCTTGATACCCGTAATTCCTCTCAAATCACGCCGCTCTTTGACTGGTGGAAAGCCGGGCAAACAGCTGCTTTGGTTGGGTCTTCTGGTGTTGGTAAGTCGACCATTCTCAACAGTTTGAGCGGTTCTTCGGCCAAAACCTCTGGCATTCGTGAAGATGATGCCAAGGGTCGGCACACAACGACGGCACGATGCCTTTACCCCATTGGTGAAGGACGTTGGCTTATGGACACCCCGGGCATGCGTGCTTTGAGGCTCTATGAGGTTTCTGAAGGCGTTTCGGCTGTGTTTCAGGATCTTGTTGATCTTGCTGAAGAATGCCGGTTTGGCGATTGCAGCCATGAAGCAGAGCCGGGTTGTGCCATCCAAACCGCGATTAAGGCGGGTGAGCTGGATGCAGCACGATTGAAACGCTGGCAGAAGCTGGTGCGGGAAGAGCAATACAACAGTGAGACTGTTGCTCAGTCCCGGTCCCGATCAAAGAATTTTTCGAAAATGGTCAAACGCGTGCAAAGCGGGAGCCGGCATATGAAAGGCGACGCCTGACACTCATCGTATGTGCTCCTGTAGATGCTCGTTTGCGGGAGCGCATTCTTACAGTTTACTTCCGTTTTCAGGGGGAGCCGACCCACGAATTTGGCAGTTTCCGTAGGTCGGCCAGATGTCCTTGAAGTGTTGTGTTGAGGCAACTTCAAGGACCTCGGGAGGTTTGTCCACTCGGTGGATATGCTGTCTGACCGAAGTGGTGACGCTCACCTTTTTTTCAACCGAATGCAGTGCTGCAATACCGTATTCGGCGTGGCAGCCTTGTTTGTGCAGCTGCTATAGATTGAGTGTTGCGCGGATCCATGAAACAAGCTGTCCTATAAAGAACAGCGCGAGATTTTTTTTTGGGCTAGGCGCTCACCGCGAAGCAGTGCAGGCCGGACACAGATTCGGGATTATCCGTCGTACAGCAGGGTTTTAGAGCACACTGTGTTCATTTGCGTTCACGCATCATGCTCTGACATCTTTGTTGGGACAAACTCTTATTGCTTGACTAAATCCAATCAAACAGAAGACGCTTTAGGCAACTCAACAAGGAAGGTAGTTTCTACACGGTCCGATAAAAATGTGAGAGAACCGTAGTGGGATTTCACCATGGATTGCACAATGCCAAGGCCCATCCCGGTACCGCCTTCTGAGCGGCGGGTTGTGAAGAACAGGTCAAAAATTTTGCCTGCGTTCCCCTCAGAAATCCCGCTTCCATTGTCGCAAATGTAGAATCGCAGGGATATCGACGTTTCTTCGATTTGGATAGTAACTTTCGTCGCCCCGTGGTTGATCGCATTGTCCACCAGGTTGAAGAAGATGATTTCTGCATTTTCAACCGTGATTGGTAACTGGACCGAAGACTGGCTCTCACGTTTTACTTCAAGGCTAGCATATTGATTTTGCAGGTGGTTGAGCAGGTTTCCCAGATCCAACTGACCCGTTGATTTCGGGTTATCTGCACGCGCCAGATGACGCAAGCGATCCAGCAGAGCTGTCACCCTGTCAGAATCCTTGAGGATGTTGTTCAGGAACCGGTCTCGCTGTTCCTTTGACATGTCCTCTCCAGACTCCAAGAGCAGCTCTACTGCGCCCTTGGTTGCCGTGATCGGAGATTTCAGTTCATGTGCTGCGTGTGAGGCAAACGTGGAGATGTAATCTGCTCTCTCGGATATCTTGCGTGCCATGGACAGGAAGCTATCGGCCAGTGAGGCAAACTCACGTGTGCCGTTGTGCTTGAGCGGTGCGATTGCATTTGCATCACCTGTACTGATCCGCTGTGTGCGTTCTATGAGCTCGTGGATTGGTTTTGTAATCACCCGCAGGAACACAAAGCCAATCAGCGCTGTCACCAGCAATGTGAATGCGCTTGCTATGGCAACAATTTCCCATTGCTTGAAGAGCTGCCGCATTGTGTTGCTTGGGGTTCTGGACGCGTAAATCACGCCGACAACCTTGTTCTGCAACATGACTGGCATTGCGGAGAAAATACGCGTTGCAGTTCCACGACTTAAGGATGAGAACGCCGGAGCCGGTTCGTCTGAAATTCGTTCTCGCAATACGCTTTTGTATTCACCTGAAAGGGCAGCGCGGACTTCTTCAATGTGACTTAGTGAGAGCCCCAGTTCACTGCGCCCAGCGATAACATTTCCTTTGTGGTCCAGTACCCGGAAACCAGCCAGAGTGACCTTTTGAGTTTCAACCAGTAACGGAGACAGGCGGCTCCCGATCTCTTGCATAACGTCACTTGATGGATCATGCGACGTGCGGGCTCTTGCCCGGCGTGGGTATGTTTTTGCAGAAAACAGATAGTTACGGGGTGCGATAGGTTTGTAGGGGCCATTTTCAATGGAGATGGCCGGTTCAACCTCAGCAAACTCACCGAGTTCTACCTCCTCTTGCTCGGCCACCATGCGAGACATGACAGCAGACAGGACAGCACTTTGAGCAATCAGCGCATTTTCCGTTTGCTGGAAAATCTGATGCTCGAAGATGCGGAAGAATAGGATGATTGCGAATGGCAGCAGGAGCACGCTCAGCAACACGGCAACAACAACCATGCTTAGGGTCGGGCGCCACTTTTTACGTGTTATGGCAGCCTTCATGATGCTGCAGACATAGCTGCTAATCGAAACCCGACAGCATGAACGGTTTCGATAAGATTGGGAGCCCCTGCATTCGTCAGCTTCGAACGCAGATTGCGGATGTGGCTGTCGATGGTGCGATCGGAGACATGGATGTTTGGCGGGTATGCCAGATCTATGATCTTGTCGCGTGAGAATGTCATTCTTGGACGATCGAGAAACAGTTTCAGGATCTCAAACTCGATTGATGTCAGCTCCACAGGGTGCCCGCGATACGTCACGGATCGATACGCAGCATCCAGCAGCACGCCTCCGGCCTCTCGTTGTGCAGTGGTTGTTGGCTCTGCGATCTTGGGGCCTTTCGTTCTCTTCAGGATCGCACCAATCCGCGCGACCAGTTCTCGTGGGCTGAATGGCTTGGTGACGTAGTCATCACCACCCATCTCCAAGCCGAGTATCCGGTCAATTTCTTCATCACGTGCGGACAGGAACAGGATCGGCACTTCTGAGTGCTTGCGGATTTCCCGACAGACCTCAAAGCCATCCATCTCTGGCATACCAATATCAAGGATAATGAGGTCTACCGGCTCGCTCCTGAAACGGGCAACAGCTTCAAACCCATCTTGAGCAACACTTGCGTTGTAATTGGCTTTTTCGATTGCGAAGGTGATGACATCGCGAATATGAGCGTCATCATCAACTACCAGAATATTTTGCATTATCAGAGGCCCGGATCATCACGATATCGAGTTTTACTGTCGCTCGGTTCGGTTTGCAACTTGCGGTTCGACCGGGATTTGCGTCTTGGCAATAGGTTTCGATTTGGTGGGTATCGGATTGCTTCTGAGATAGTTGACAAGAAGCTGATTTCTCAGGCTCCAAAGGCGCCAGTTTTCTATCTCTCGGAGTGAACGGTTTGCCAGGGAAAAACGCGCTTTTGATAACTCTAAAATTTCCTGAGTTGTGCGGAGGCTATCATTTTCCAGATCCTTGCGGATTTCAGCATCAATTGCCGGGATTGCCTGTGGCCCCAAATTGATCAGATACCATGTATCGAACCGTTTATTTTGGGCGTGGTTTACATTGTAGTGTGCGATGAAACCTGCGGTATTTGAAAGGCTGATGATGTAAAGCACGCCGACGACAGTGAGGATATTTACCTTCAGCAACCAACTGTTGTCACGGTTTTGAGCAAGCTTCACGATAATGGTGAGAACACCAACTAACACCAAAGCCACCCCAATTATCGCAAGGAGGCGTAAGTAGGTCATTGCGTAGACGTCGACATAATTGGTGAGGCGAGCGATACACGAGACGACAAGCAGAGCTGTTTGAACTGTCCATGTCAGCAAGAGCACTTTGATTAGCTTGGATTTTGCGGTTGGCGCGCCAGATCGACTGGCAATCAAGACAAAGAGAGCAGCAAGAAGGGCTGCGATAATAAGAGTGTACACGCCCTTATGTGCATAGTTTGCATAGGTCGTGCCTACAGGTAGTTTTTGAGAGCCCCACAGATAGAATGCGTCAAGCACGGATTGTACTGCAAAGAGGCCATTGAAAAGCACCAAGGACCGCACAACAGCTTTGTAACCAAAAATATCGTCCGTCAGTGTCCGGTAAGATTGGTTCGTTTCCAGCTCAGTTGCTTGTTTGACCTGTAGCTTTGCTTTCTCGGTTTTCAGTTTTCGTTTGAATTTCACTCGCAGAAACGGCCAGATCATTGCGAAGGCAATGCTCCAGAATACAATGCGGGCGAAATCAAGTTTTTCGAAGAACTTGCCAAGGTTGATGTTGAGCAACCACTGCTCGATGACCGGGTTGGAAGAGCTGAACAGGTAGAGGAAGACTGAGAACAGCGTCAAAGGCAGAAACCACGCAAACGCCAGTTTTGCATAGTTGGGCATGACTCGCTTACGCCGTTTCACACGTCCCAGCGTGATCATGTCCTTCACAAAGCCCAGCGGCCAACGGCGCAGGAAAATAAGCAGAGCTTTCACCAACTTCAAGTCGAAGGTATTTACGCGCAAGTTCATGATCAGTGCGCACATGGCGAGTGCGAGGACTGCGATCAGCCCGCTGAGAAAGTCCCATTGAAGCACACTTGGCGCAACACCAACAATCACAGTTAATACTGCGATCCATGCACGGTGGGCGCTCGCCCTGCTCGCGCCTGCCAGCATGATTGCAAAGGCAACCGCCACGATGAAGATGCTGAAGCCGATTTCTGCACGGTGGCCAAAGAACAGGAAATCTGCGAGCAGGCAAAGCCCCAGACCGAGGATAAGACGCGCCTGAATGCCAAGAACTGGCATCCATGATGGCATCTGCATACGAGAGGTCGATAACATTGATTTTGCCCCAAAATCACTTGAAAGAATGAAGTTGGGGGAGATCTACAGAGCCTGATTGCAGGGAGTTGGGCAAAACACATGAGATCGCGTGCAGATTTGTGCAGTTTTTGTGCAGGCAGCCTACACTGATGCGCAGACTGCCTTGGAGTTGCTGTGTAAGCCTGCTTAAGCCGCTTTGATGTCACCCAAGAACTGATCAATTTCCGTCCGGAGGTGGTCTGCTTCGGTGCGGAGTTCTTCGGAAGCAATCAGGACTTGCTTGGAGGTTACGCCGGTCTGTATGGCGGCTTCGTTCACCTTGGAGATGTTTTCCGTAACCTCCGCCGTTCCACCTGCAACTTCGCTGACGTTGGTTGCGATCTCCTGCGTGGCGAACTTTTGCTCGCTAATGGCGCTGGAGACGGCACTGGCACGTTCGTCGATCTCACGAATGATCTTGTCGATGTCTTCCATTGCCGTGAGAGAGCCCTCCGTTGCGCGTTGGATATCTGCAATCTCGTTGCGGATCTGCTCAGTGGCATGTGAGGTTTGTTCTGCCAGCGACTTCACCTCACTTGCCACCACAGCAAAGCCTTTGCCTGCAACCCCTGCCCGTGCAGCCTCAATTGTGGCGTTGAGTGCGAGCAGATTGGTTTGTTCAGCAATGTCTGTGATGATGCTGACCACGTCCCCCACGCTTTGCGCGGCCTTGCGCAGTTCTGCGGCATCAGAGTTGGCGCTGTGCACTTGTTCCACGGCTTCTGACGCCGCTTTTCGGCAATGGTGCATTTGATTGCCGATTTCAGCGACGGAGCTGTCGAGTTCCTCAGTTGCTGAGGCGACGGACTGGACACTGCGGGACGCTTCTTCAGCCGCGGAAGCCACAGCTTTGGACTGGGAGCTTGTGAGCTCGGAGATATTCGACATTTCCTGCGAGGAGAGCTGCATGGTCTGCGAGTTACGGCCCATGGTTTCCAGCACGTATGAGACAGCCTGCTCAAAATCAGCGATGCGCCCTTCCAGAAACTCACCGCGCTCAAGCTGTACGGCGTGCTGAGTATCTTGCTCCTGCTTGAGATCACGCGCCAGGATCATGTTTTCCTGAAACACGGATACCGCCTTGATCATTTGGCCGACTTCGTTTTTGGCAGGCTTTGACAGTTTGATGTTGAGATCACCGCTTGCCAGTTGCTCCATGGCTTCAATGATACCTGCGAAGGAACGTTGGATGGATTTGATAAGGATGAGAGACATCAAGAGCACCAAAAGGAAGGCAACCGCAGCGATGCTCATGTGCAGGGTCAAGCGTCTGTTCGCATTTGCCTGAAGTTGCTTAGTGTCAGCAATCAGGCTTGACGCTATGATATTTTCCAATGTCTTGAGCTGGTTGATCTTCTGGGACGCCGTCTCAAACCATTCCGGACCGCTGATCATTTCCAAGGCGGTCGTGGAGTTCGCCTCGCCCAGCGCGATATTGCGATAGGTGTTTAACTTCGTATTGGCAGCCCCTTTTTGCACCTTTGTGAAGTCCGCAAAAATCTCAGAGGTGGCGTAGGTCTGGAAGATATGGGTGAAGGACTCTTGTTCCACGATCAGTTTTTGGAATTTTTTTAAAGCGGCAGGCGGGAACGCGTTGCTTGCAAAGCCTGCTGCACCAACTGCCCGCTCCAGTCCAGCCCGCTCCTTTGCCAGCAGAAAAGCGTGATAGCTCACGATGCGGTCTACGATCTCCGCATTGGGACTGAGCTCGCTCATGGAGCCGATGATATCCAGCTTATCGGAGTTGAGCTGGGTGTAGAAACTGACAGCCTCTCCCAACTGAACATTAAGGGAATCTACATCAGCACGCATGGTAGGTGTCTTTTGCAGCTGCATGTTGATGCCTTCGAGATCCGCCGCAAATTCTGGCTGATAGATGGTCAGGTCAAAACCTTTTAGGAACTGCAAGTAGTCAATGCGCGCTGTATCGGTTGCCCGGCGCTGGTCTTTCAGATCATCTGCAAACTGCTGGCCCTTGCTGGCGAGGAACAAGGCAGTGGCCCCACGCTCCTTTTGCTGCTCATGCACAAGACTGCCGATTTTGACAGAAAGGCGGGTGAGCTGAGAAAGCGCTGCCAGCTTCTGCTCATCCTCGGTGTCTAACTTGATGAGCTGATAGAGAAAAACGAGAGCTGCAATACTTGGAATAACTGAGAGCAGTGTAATGGTATGAACAATTCTGAGCTTAGCTAAATATGCAAACATGATAATATGGGTCCGCTGAAATATAGCTAAGCATTTTCCCTTGTTTATTTATGGCCAGTTAACGATACAGGGACGATTTCATGCATGTGGGCAGCATTTGAAATCGTATGAAAGCTACATTCCCGATAGAGCCTTGTTCAGAAGTTCCTTTTCTGGAAATCAGTTCCTTTTGTTAATCAGATAAAAAATTTTAGTTATTTCGTATATTCTTAAAAAAGAAACATCAGTAAATTGATTAATCAGATCAGCAATTAGTCATAAAAAATCTACCAACCAAGTGAAGATTCGAAATCTAATATCAAAACAAGACCGCCTATACATTCTGATTAAGCGTTTTACTTAGATTAAGAGAATGCTCGACTTACGTTGCGTAGCATTCGCCAGGAAATGAACTTGTGGGCTGGGCCAACAGGCAGCATGTAGAGGTTTCCGAACCAGTTGTGAGTGATGACTGAGGACGTGATGCGCACCAGCGTCCTTTCATCTGCAGCATCGACACTGAGGGTGGTCATGACTGAGAGGTGCCTGTCTCTTGAGGTGAGCACCAATTCACGATCCTCGATATGCTCCACCAAGAAGAAGTCGAGATGTTCTCCCACGACCGGTGGTGTGGTCGTGCGTTTGCCTCCAAACCCCTTGATCTTTGTTACGCCCGCGAGCGCGGAGATTTGGTCCCGCACCCAAAATGCAGCACCTAGCCAAGCAGAGCGTTTGCTGAACAGGGCACGGTAGACCTCAAATGCGGTTGGCTGTGCATTTATGTTCAGAGAGTTGACGTGATAGAAGTTAAGCTCTTCGCGTGGAGCGACCAATTGAGGGGTCGGGAGAGATGAGGCCTCCAGCATGTCTGAAGCTCCTTTAATACTGCTATTCCTAATGGGACATGTTCTTTAGGGTAATCTAAAGTGCTTTTACGGGCAACGGACTAGGTCCTGTTATGCGACTGGTCTTAAACTGTTATAATATATTTCCCAGGCCATACTCTCGCCTTATGATTGCAGCACACTTTTTCATGCACCAGTTCGGTGTTTCTATTTTCATATTACTAGCAGACCACCTTGGGTTCTGAGATCACTTTGGGGAGTGAGGCTCAGTAAGACAGGCCTTTTTGTGTGGCACCGTACGCCTGGTGTGTTTGCTATTGGGGGATTTTATGAAGTCTGGTTTGCTTCGTGTTGCTATTGGATGTTCCGTTCTTTTCACTGCTCAGGCCGCTTTTGCATCAGGCCTTTATCTTGTGCGTGAAGACGGCAGTGAAATCACGGTTTATCTGAAATCACAAAGCCCGAAAGATGCAACGGACCTTCTGGTTCTCATTCAAGGCTCTGACTGCAACAGCGTTGCGCATAATACCCTGATCAACGAGCAGTTCTCGCAGGTTCTGCCCGAGGCGGATGTTCTGACCGTTGAAAAGTATGGCATCACCCCGGATCTCACATGGGATCGCAATGATGAGCGTGCGGACTGCCCAGCGGATTACATCGAGAATGATTCACCGGAACGCCGGACAGCAGATTACATCAAGACTATCAATCAGCTGAAAGAAGGCGGGACTTACGAACGCGTGTTTCTGCTGGGTGGCAGTGAAGGTGCTGTCGTGGCCAATTTGATTGCTGCAAAAACTGATTTTGTGACGGCCAGTGTTGCTCTGAATGGTGGGGGGCGTCACTTTATTGACGATATCCTGCACAACATGAAGTCCAGCGGCATGCCTGATGAGGCTTTCAAAGAAGCGTCAGAAGGGTTCCAAGGCTTTGCGCAGCAGGTTACCGCGAGCAAATCGTTTGAAGTCAACATGAGTGGGCACGGCTATAACTGGTGGAACACCATGCTAAAGCTAGATCAGCTGGAGATTCTGGCTCAGGTTGAGAACCCTGTTTTGATTGTGCAAGGCGGACAAGACCAGAGCGTTTCTCCTAAGGCAGTTGAGGAGCAGATTGCGAAACTCGCGGAGTTGAGCAAAACCAATATCACCTACAAATCCTATCCGGATATGACCCACTCCTTTAAAGGGGCTGAAGGGGAGAGCGCGGTCGGTCAAGTCATCACGGATATTCAAAGCTGGTTGGCACAGCTGGATTGATCCATCGAAGGGCAGTTTTCTGCCCTTTTCTTTTATGGTGGGGGATGGATTGTTAGTTGGAGGCCTGCTGATTAATGCAGTTCCAGCTTTGCCTTAGAGCTGTCCTGCGAATGACATATACCATCGCGCTTCATTTTGCGCTCGCATTGACGCTGGGAGGCAGGGGTAAACTTTGGCTTCCATGCGCGGACAATTTCTTTAAATTCTGCGAGGAACAGTTTGAGTTCTGTGGCATCAAGCTCTTCAAGAGCGATGCAGGAAACAACGGCAGGCTGGCCAAGGGCAACACGAATGAAGGTAAAGTGGTTCTTTGCGGTATGGTTCTCGTGCAGCATCTGAACCAAAACATGCTGCGGTACGTCGGTATCCTCTGAGAGGTAAGCCATCATCTTCAGGCGCTTGTCGCAGGCCCGCATGTGGATCTCAATATCATCCGCATTCAGCGTACACTCACCGTCTGCATTAAAGACAGGTGCTTCCATGCCGCCATCCGATGCAACTTTATTCATAAGTGTTTGCGGTGTCATATTCTGCAAGACAGACCATCCAATCCATTTGTTTCTATTGTGGCGGAAAACATCGAATATTCTCCTAAGAGCTCCGCGCTTTTGAGGCAGGAAGTTCTCGTCACCACTATGAATTGGAATAAGGGCAGAAACTGTCTTCTATGAGACACAAAGCCGTGATGGTCGCTCGAAAATCGTCAATCTTACCACCTAAATAACGTCGCTGTGATCCGGCCTGATCCGCAAAACTGCGAAAGCAGTCAGGTAAGTTGTGCAATCTGAAAAACACAACTCATACCGATCACATCTGCTGAACTCGGCGTCAGAGGGTTTGGATAAGTGTTGATAGGCGCTTTTGTGCCCGGTGCGTCTTTTGAACTGATGCCCGGGCATTCTCTTTTCAAACCAGCATCTTGGAGATGATGTTGATATTCTGGTCTTGATGATTTGCCTGTAATGCTTCAATCCCTGCCCGCATACCTTTGACCAGAGTATCGACGGACATGCTTGGTGCACCGAGGTTTTGGATCATAGCAGCAACCTCTGGCAAATGAGGCAGGTGCACCCAACCAGCCCGAACCGGGAGATTGTGTTTCGCAATGTGGTGCAGGACGCCATACATGAGATGATTGCAACAGAACGTGGCAGCTGAGTCCGAGATATCCGTTGGCACTCCAGCATCACGCATGGCTTGTGTCATGGCGCGCAGAGGAACAGTTGCGTAGTAGCCAACCGGCCCATCTGGCACGGTCAACTCGCCCTGAAGTGTGACACCTGCGGTGTCGGTTACGCCGTAACGAGCACAGTCGTTGAGGTTTTGCGCGAGGCGCTCCAGAGTGATCATGGAGCGACCACCATATTCGCCCAGCATGAGGACAGAGCTGGGTTTCAACTCTTCCATGGCGGCCACGGTTTCTTCTATACAGTGAAAATAGCTGCCGGAGACGATGCGAGAGACAATCTTAGCACCAGCGATCTCTTCACCATCCAGTGCCAGCGCAAGCTTTTCTGCCGGATTGGTGGGCGTATTGGCATAGGCGCCAAAGCCTGTGATGAGAATGGTTTCCACAAAATGCGCTCCCTCTCGTTTAGATCGCGCAAATGGTACCCAGAGCAGCTTAAGCCTTTGTTCAAGCATCCGACTTTTTTGAACACATCTCACCTTTAGAGCTTAGATAGATGCGGAATTTAAAGTTTTAAATGAATAGAGAGCGGTCTAGAATATACAAAATTTCTTGCTCTGGATTTTGATGAGATGGAACCTATTTCTCTTTTACTTTTACTTTTACTTTTAGTTTGGATGCTTTCAGCACCAGCACTTCTCATTTTATGGCTACGAAACCGAAGCCAACTAAAAAAGAAAGAAAAAGCACTCGAAGAAATACAAGAGCATTTCGCACCCGTTCTATCAGTTGAACAAGAAGTAACAACTCTAACGGCAGAAGTTGAGAAACTCGCGGAGAAGATTCAGGCAACCAGAGAAACATATTCTGAGAAAAGAAAGTACCTTGACGAGCTAACAGCTCAAGTAGCGATCTATGATGATCGCTTAGCATTTGCCGAGGTGGGTGTATATGAACCTCATTTCGATTTTGCAGATAGCGAAGAATATAAAGACGCCATCAAACACATTAGAAAACGCCAAAAAGATAAGGTTTCCTCTAAATCAGCAACGCGGTGTCCAGCTGACTGGACCGTAGAGGGAAGTCGATCTAAAGGCCAGACAATGGTAAACCGACAAACGCGTTTAACCATGCGGGCCTTCAACAATGAATGTGAAGCAGCGATCGCTAATACCCGTTGGAACAATGTTGTCGCTATGGAGCGCCGCATTCGGAACTCAGCAAAGGCGGTCAATAAAGAAAACTCTTCAATGCAATTGGAAATTAGCGATGACTACATTGCCTTAAAACTTGAAGAACTCTTTTTGACCCACGAATACCGAGAAAAGCAAAAACAAGAAAAAGAAGAACGCGCCGACTTAGCAAGGGCTGAACGTGAAGAGAAAAAGCTACTTGCAGAAGCTAAAGCTGCAGAGAAAGAAGAAGCAAAATATCTAGCTCTGATCGAAAAAGCTAGAAAAGAGGCCAATGTTGATGGCCTAACAGACAAGATGAAGCAACAAATCGAAGAACTAGAAAGCGCCTTAGCAGATGCTCATGCGGTTAGTGAGCGAGCAAAAGCAATGGCTGAGATGACTCGAAGCGGCTATGTCTATGTTATCTCTAACGTAGGTTCTTTCGGGGAGGAAATCGTAAAAATTGGCCTGACTCGAAGACTAGATCCATCAGACCGCGTGAAGGAACTTGGCGATGCAAGCGTACCATTCGCATTTGACACGCATGCAATGATTTACTCCGATGAAGCCCCAGCACTGGAAGCAGCTCTGCATAAAGAATTCGCCAACCAGCGTGTAAACATGGCCAACTTTCGGAAGGAGTTCTTCAAAATAAGTCTAGACGAAGTAGAAAAAGCTGTAGATGCTCTTGCCCCTGATGCGACTTTTTTCAAAGATCGCGAAGCGCAAGAATGGCATGAAACACTTGCTCGCAGAAACGAACTTCTCACGAGCAAGCCAGACAATACATTACCAGCGGAAATCTAAATTTTCTCGACTTCAATTGCTCCCTCTACAGAGCGCTCTCGATCTCAGCGACAACAGCTTCAGCTGCGGCGCGGGGCTCTTCGGCGCGGTAGATTGGGCGGCCTATGACGAGATAGTCGGAACCTGCCTTGATTGCGTCGTAGGGTGTCATCACGCGGCGCTGATCACCAGCATCTGCACCTTTAGGGCGGACGCCTGGTGTCACGATACAGAGCTTGTCGCCAACTTTGGCACGCATGGCGGCGGATTCCATTGGCGAGCAGACGATGCCACCGACGCCAGCAGTTACCGCATCAAGCGCACGCTGTTCCACCAAGGTTGCTGTAGGGCCGACGTAGCCCGCGTCTTTGAGGTCTTGCTCATCCATTGAGGTGAGCACGGTGACGCCCAACAGGCAGAGGTCTTTGTTGCCGACTTCTTCCAGTGCCTTTACAGCAGCGCGCATATTTTTCGGGTAAGCGTGCACGGTCATGAACTTCATGCCCATTTTTGCAACGTTTTTCACTGCGCTGGTGATGGTGTTGTCGATATCCAGAAGCTTCACATCCAGAAAGATGGAATGCCCTTCCTTCGCCATCTCTTCAGCAAACTGAAGACCACCTGCGAACTGGAGTTGCATGCCAATTTTGTAAGTGCCGACAAGTCCTTGTGTTTGTTTGACGAGCTGGCGGGCCTCATCAACTGTTGGAACATCCAGAGGGAGGATCAGGCGATCGACTGCACTTGCTGGGCGATAAGACATGCGAGGCTCCAAATATCTGCTAGATAAACGGCTCAGTTCCTAACAGTTTGTGCCGAGAAATACCAGAGGGAGTAGCAGATCCTAGCTTTTTCATCTTTGGGTATTTTCAGCGATCCCTTAGCCTGTTAAAACGGCGCGTCTTTAAATGCTTGTGCAGGGGTTTTGCATGAGTATAAGGACTATAAACTTATCAAGGGACATCCCATGCGTCAGGCCACTATTGCCCGCGGCACAAAAGAAACGACGATCTCTGTTTCCATCAATCTGGATGGCACAGGCAAGTACGACATCAAAACCGGTGTTGGTTTCTTTGATCATATGTTGGAACAACTTTCCCGACATTCGCTCGTGGACATGACGATCCGCGCAGATGGTGACATCCATATTGACGACCACCACACCACCGAGGATGTGGGCATTGCTCTGGGGCAAGCGTTTAAAGAAGCGCTTGGCGACATGAGCGGCATCACCCGCTATGCAGACACGCACCTTGCGATGGATGAAGCCCTGACCCGTGTGGCTCTGGATGTCTCCGGTCGTCCTTTCCTTGTCTGGCAGGTAGATTTCCCACGGGACAAGGTTGGCACGTTTGATACTGAGCTTTTTGAGGAGTTCTTCCGTGCGTTTGCCATGAATGCAGGTTTTACTCTGCACATTGCAAACCTTTATGGCACCAATTGCCATCATATTGCGGAAACATGCTTTAAAGCAGTTGCGCGTACTGTACGCACAGCTATCGAACCAGATCCACGTCAGAGTGGACGCGTGCCAACTACAAAAGGTCAGCTTGGCAGCTAACCTTTTCGGCCCGCAGCTCTGCTTGTTCAGGGAGAATGCAATTGGCTGTCTATTATGTCATGACCGAACCAGGGGTTTCACTTGACCACCTGAAGGACGAGGACGCACGAAACATCAAGTTCGTGAAAGACGGTTTCTCGTGGTGGGCGATGCTCTTTCCGCTGCTCTGGTCTTTGTACAACCGGATGTGGCTGGTCTTCCTCGGGTATCTGGCAGCTATCATTGCACTGGTGTTTGTTGCTGAAGCCTTTGGGTCTACCACTGGCGGCTTTATCACCGTGCTCGCCACTTTGTTTTTTGCAATGGAAGCCGGGTTCCTGAAAAGCTGGAGCCTGCGCCGCAAAAACTGGCAGACTGTCGGGTTTATCTCTGCCGCCAATCTGGATGAGGCAGAAATTCGTTTCTTCGACCGCGTTTCCAAAACCAAAAGTGAAGTGCGGCTTCCACAGGGGCCAGTGGCCCCACACACCAGCGACACTGACGTCGTTGGAATGACACTCAAGCGATAACAGGAGTTTCTTCATGAGTGTGGCAATTATTGATTATGGTTCTGGCAACTTGCGCTCCGCGGCAAAGGCGTTTGAGCATGCAGCCCATAACCATCATCATACTCATGAGGTTACGGTGACTTCTGATCCTTCAGTTGTTGCCAAAGCTGACCGTATCGTTCTGCCCGGTGTTGGCGCATTTGCGGATTGTCGCCGTGGCCTGTTGGCGCTGGATGGCATGGAAGAGGCATTGGCGGAAGCTGTGCTCACCAACGGTAAACCCTTTATGGGGATTTGCGTGGGCATGCAGTTGCTGGCGACTCGTGGGCTTGAATTTGAGAAGGCGGAAGGGCTGGACTGGATCAGTGGTGATGTCACCGCGATGAAACCAGCTAATCCTGAGCTGAAAATTCCTCACATGGGTTGGAACACCATCAACGTCACCGGCGATGAACATCCGGTGCTTGAAGGCATCAAAACCGGCGGTGATGGCCTGCACGCCTACTTCGTGCACTCCTATCACTTTGCGACCGAGAACCCTGAACACCGTTTGGCGAGCTTTGACTATGCGGGTGAGTTCACTGCGATGGTTGGCCGAGACAACATGGTTGGTACGCAATTTCACCCGGAAAAGAGCCAGAAGCTCGGTCTCTCTTTGATTTCCAATTTCCTGAGCTGGGCGCCGTAACGGCTGCCCGCTTTCAGTGACACAGACAAGTCCAAGGACAGAATTATGATTATTTTTCCAGCGATTGACCTTAAAGGCGGCCAGTGCGTTCGTTTGAAACTGGGCGACATGGATCAGGCAACCGTGTTTAACGATGATCCGGGTGCACAGGCGAAGGCGTTTCAGGACCAGGGCTTTGAATGGCTGCACGTTGTTGACCTTGATGGTGCGTTTGCCGGTGAGACTAAGAACGGCGAAGCTGTTGATGCGATCCTTGCCAACACCACCAACCCGGTTCAGCTGGGCGGCGGTATCCGCACTATGGAACACATCGACAACTGGCTGGCAAAGGGCGTTGCACGCGTCATTCTTGGTACCGTAGCCCTGCGCGATCCTGAGCTGGTGAAGGAAGCTTGCAAGAAGTACCCTGACCGCATTGCTGTTGGCATTGATGCCAAAGGTGGAAAGGTGGCTGTTGAGGGCTGGGCAGAAACCTCCGAACTGAACGTGATTGAGTTGGCAAAGCAGTTTGAAGATGCTGGCGTTGCTGCAATCATCTACACCGACATTGACCGTGATGGTGTGCTGAAAGGCCTGAACATTGAAAGCACGCTGGAACTGGCCAATGCAGTGAGCATTCCGATTATTGCTTCCGGTGGTCTGGCTGACATCAAGGACATTGAGCGTCTGGTGGAAACGGATTGCGATATTCTAGAGGGCGCGATTTCTGGTCGTGCGCTGTACGACGGTCGTCTTGACCCTGCTGAAGCGCTAGATCTGATCAAGAAAAGCCGTGAGGGCCTCGCATGACCCTGAAGGCGCGCATTATTCCATGCCTTGATGTGAAGGATGGCCGTGTTGTGAAAGGCGTCAACTTTGTTGATCTGATCGATGCTGGCGACCCTGTTGAGGCAGCTAAAGCTTATGACGCAGCTGGTGCAGATGAGCTGACGTTCCTTGACATTACAGCCTCCAGCGACAACCGCGACACCATCTATGATGTTGTGCAACGCACTGCTGAAGCCTGCTTTATGCCAGTGACCGTTGGCGGCGGCGTACGCACTGTTGAAGACATCCGCAAACTGCTGATTGCAGGGGCCGACAAAGTTTCAATCAACACCGCAGCGGTGAAAAATCCTGAGTTTATTCGGGAAGCAGCTCAGAAATTCGGCAGCCAGTGTATTGTTGTCAGCATTGATGCCAAGCGCGTTTCTGCTGAAGGCGAAGAAGAGCACTTTGAGATCTTCACCCATGGTGGCCGGACGCCAACCGGCATTGATGCTGTTGAGTTCGCTCGTAAGGCAGTGGATCTGGGCGCTGGTGAGCTGCTTGTTACATCTATGGACCGCGATGGCACGCAAGAGGGCTACAATTTGCCGCTTACCCGTGCAATTGCGGATGCTGTACATGTACCTGTGATCGCCTCCGGTGGGGTTGGAACTCTGGATCATCTGGTTGAGGGTGTTCGTGATGGACACGCGACTGCTGTGCTTGCTGCTTCAATCTTCCATTTTGGGACTTACAGCATTGAAGAGGCCAAGCAACACATGGCAGATGCTGGAATTCCTATGCGTCTGGATAAGTAAATTTCGCTCAGGTATTCAGAGTAAACCTGAAGCGGCCTCAACAAGGCTAGCCAAATGACCAATTTTACCCTTTCGGACCTAGAGGCTATTGTTGCTGCACGTGCGAACAGTGACGATGAAATGTCATATACCCGCAAACTCATTTCAAAGGGCGTTTCCAAGTGTGCACAGAAGCTTGGAGAGGAAGCCGTTGAAACTGCGATTGCAGCCGTAGAAGGTGATAGGGACGGCGTTGCTTCTGAAGCAGCTGACCTGCTGTATCATCTACTTGTTGTTATGAAGGTTTCCGATGTGTCGCTGGATGAAGTTCTAGCTAAGCTTGCAGCACGCACCGGACAAACTGGACTGGAAGAAAAAGCGTCCCGTACGGACGACTAGTTTTCTTCCAGTCACGCGAAGTGGGAGGCACGAGGGGCCTTGAGCGCTAACGCTATGCATAAAGAACTCACTCCAGTGCAAGAGCTGGACCTGTCCCCCTACTCTGTCTTTACAGAGACTGAATGGGCATCTTTACGCGCAGACACACCAATGACGTTGAGCATGCAGGAAATTGAAGACCTGCAATCGCTCAATGATTTTGTGTCTCAAGAGCAGGTGAAGAATATTTATCTGCCTCTATCTCGTCTGCTGACCTATTACGTGGAAGCTTCCCAAAGCCTTCAGTTTGCGACGAAACGCTTTTTGGGCATGCAGTTGACCCGAACGCCGTTCATCATTGGTATTGCGGGCTCGGTCTCTGTCGGCAAGTCAACGACAGCCCGCCTGTTGCAGGCACTACTTTCGCGTTGGCCCGCCAGCCCGAAAGTAGACCTGATTACCACCGACGGATTTTTGTATCCTAACTCTGTTCTGGAAACAGAAGGCTTGATGCGTCGGAAGGGCTTTCCTGAGAGTTATGACCGCTCTGCACTGCTCAAATTTCTGACAGACATCAAGGGTGGGGAGCGCAAAGTTCGTGCCCCGATTTACTCTCATTTCTTCTATGATGTGATGCCGGGACAGCATGTCACAGTCGAACAGCCAGATATTTTGATCGTCGAAGGGCTGAACGTTTTGCAGACTTCGCATCAACCTAAAGCGGCCAAGGCAGTGCCCTTTGTCTCTGATTTCTTTGACTTTTCCATCTACATTGATGCGGAAGAGCAAGTGCTGCAACGCTGGTATCTGGAGCGTTTCATGCGTCTGCGTGAGACGGCATTTCGAGATCCCGGTTCATATTTCCATAAATTTTCCACAATTTCGAATGATAAGGCGCAAGAGATCGCGAAGGACCTTTGGCAAAACATCAATCTGGAGAACCTTCGCCAGAACATCTTGCCGACGCGACCACGCGCTGATCTGATCCTGACAAAGGGAACAGACCACAGCATCGAAACCGTGGCGCTGCGCAAGATCTAAACGAGCAAACGCGCTCTTACATTGCTGACTGACAGACTGGCACCGAGAGGCAGGCGCCAGCCTGTATTGCATGTGTTTGAGCGTTGAGTGCCTGCAGGCCTTCCCCGGAAAGCTTGCTGGAAAGTTTTGCCTGCCGGCGTGCAAAATGCCCCCGAGCAGGAGCTTGCGTCAGTAAAACGACAGCTGCGCACCATCATCAGACTGGCATGAACCACGAAGCGCGTGAGCGCCTCGACCGTTTCTTATTGCCAAGTTCCAGCAATCTCGCATGCAACGCACGCGGGAACCGGTGCTGCTGTGCCTAAAAAAGGCTTTCGGAGGAATTATGCTACAGCTTGCAAAAGTATCCGCGTATGCAGGGTTTAGTTTTCTGGTTCTCACTACAGCAGTTGCTGCAGGGCCAAACGCTTCTTTTGGTGACCTATCTTTGTCTGAGGAGCCAGTTTCTCTGCTCTCCGGCAAAGATACTCTTCCGCAAAACAAGATGACCACCTCCGGCAACTATAATGTTGCCAAGCCAATTCTTGCTAAAGGCTGGGCGACAGCTGAAGACGGCAAAGCGGGCTCTCCTCTTCAACAAATCCTACCTGTTGGTGCACAACTGAGCGTATTGGACTGGGCGACTGACCCAACCAAAGGCGAGCTGGTTCGTCTGGGTGTTGACCAGCCAGAAGAAGGCAGCATCACCGCTGACATTTACGTTACCAAAGCAGATTTTTCGACCTATACACTGACTGAAGTTGCCAAACTCAGCCGTGACGAAGCAGACAAGATCGCCGGTAGCGAAGAAGACAGCTATATTGGCTATGCTGGCGCAGTGCTGGCTGCAAGCTCTGGCCGTGTTCGCTCTGCTCGTCGCCGCCGCGGCATGACTTACTGCTACCGCTATGTGAAGAAGCATCTGATTTCTGAAGGTCTGGTAGACACCTATATTCCGGGTGGCTCGGCTTACATGGCGATCAAGGCTCTCCCGAAATATGGCTTTAAACGCTTGCGCGTGAGCAGCCCTGATCGTGCGCCAGATGGCTCGATCTGCGTTTATAACCGCGACAAACGCAATCGCCACGGCCACATTGAAGTGAAGAAAAGCGATACCTGCTACTGGTACGGCTACGGCTGTAGCAAGAACTCCATGTATGGACGTCGCGACTTTTACGACTGTTTTGCCAAAGGTGACATTAAGCGGAGTTTCTGGGCGTTTACGTCTTCGAGGAAAGACGAGGACGACAATGAACGCGGAAGTTCTGCTCTTGTAAGAAAGAACGATCCTTCTGAACGCCTTTAATACCTGATGATGATACCCTGACTGAAAGGTCGGGGTTTTGTCATTTTGGTGCTTTAAACTTTCCAGATCGGGACATTTCGAGGAGGCCTAAAATGCTTGCATATCTAGCTGCACTGAAATCCACAGAGAAATCCGAAAAGGATCCTTCTCAAAACCAGAACGAACTGGGGCAGGTCGTGGGCGAAGATATGTTGGATTGGGCTCCAGCTCAGCTGCCAACAGACGAGACGATGGTCGGTCACTTTTGCAGGCTGGAGCGATTGGATCCTGAAAAGCATGCGGAAGACCTGTATGAGGCGTTCAGCGTCGATGCTGAAGGCCGTAACTGGACTTATCTGGACGAAGGCCCGTTTCCTGATTTCGAGAGCTTTGAGCGCTACATCAAAGAACTGGCGGAAGGGAATGATCCGTTTTCCTTTGCCATTATCGAGCAGGAAGGCGGCAAAGCTCTTGGTGTTGCGAGCTATATGAACATTGTGCCTGAAACTGGTAGCATTGAAGTTGGGCACATTCACTTCTCCCCCTTGCTGCAACGCAAGTGCGGTGGCACAGAGGCGATGTTCCTGATGATGCAGCGGGTGTTCGATAAATGGGGCTACCGTCGTTATGAGTGGCGCTGTAATGCTCTGAACAAAGTCTCCCGCAAAGCCGCAATACGCCTTGGTTTCAGCTATGAGGGTACATTGCGTCAAGCATCTGTCGTCAAAGGTAAAAATTTGGATACGGCCTGGTTCTCTGTGCTCGATAGCGAATGGCCTGTTTTGCGCGCCTCCTTTGAGAAATGGCTATCGCCTGCAAACTTCAAAGAAAATGGTGCCCGCATCAAAACACTGTCTGAGCTGGTAGCACGAGAAGAGACGAAAGTGTTTTAGTTTTCGGCAGATTTGCCTTGAGATTTGACGACAAAGCCTCGGGACGTTTCCGGGGCTTTTTTGTGTCGTAGACCCAGCAATGTGTGACCGTAACAGCCAGACTGACTTGCGAGTCAGTCTGGCATTCAAAAGGTTGGATTTAAATAGATAGAGCTTCATGCCATTAGGCTGAGATTCAGCAGGTTTTTCGTGGTGTGATGGACAGATGCGCTGGTTTAAATTCATATCAGTAGGGTGGATATGTGCAGACACGCGAGAAGGAACCAGCATGTTCGACCTCAATAAGAACAACAAGAACGCCGCCGCCCAACAGGAACTCAAAGCGCAGTTGGAAGCGCTCCGTTCAAAGTCAGGAACCAAGGTCGAAGAAGAGCGCGTCGAAGGTGTAGACAAGAGCGTACTTGATCGTGCAGCTGCCCCTCGCGAAGTGCAGCTAACCCACGACATTGCCGCCGCGCGTGAGAAGTATCGCGCCGCCTCCAGTGATGAGGACAAGAAGGCCGCGATGAAGCATATCTCCGACCTTGAGATGCGGCTGGCGATGGAAAAAGAGAAGAACGCCAAGAACAGATAAATTTGGTCTCAGGCAACGAAAAACCCCGATGCAGGGTGCTGCACCGGGGTTTTGTTTTGTCTTATTCAAAGCGCTTAGAGCATGTTGCGTTCATATTCATTCACGCACCAAACTCTAACTCTTTATTTTTGCGCGTATTCTCATCCGAAAACCGGAACCACTTTTCGGGAATACGCTTTAGTTTGCAAGCTCTGCCAGCATTCCAGCTGCCACAGAGAACTTGGAAACCGACAGGTTCTTCTCCAGAATCTCGTTGGTTGCCTGCTGCGTTCTTTCAGCTTTACCGCCGTTGCGTTCCAGCCAGCCGTCAAAGCCGTTTGCATCTGCCAGAGCTTGAGCAGCCAGATCACGCAGAGCATTCGCCAGAATGGAGCGGGAACGATCGAGTGCCAGTCCATCGTAGTAATCACGAATGACAAACTCACGAGCCAACTCTTCAATCGCACCGAACTTGAAATGCTCGGCGACGCGGAAGTAGGAAGCTGCAACTTCGTCCACATCACGGTTGGCTTTTTCGGAGACCAGAACGATATCCGGGATCACCATTTCGCCAATGAGACGGGCAATGCGAGCCGCAATCATGATTGGAACGCCAGCTTCGACCAGACGATCTGTTTCCGCTTTGAGCGTTGCTGCCCGTTCTTCGGAAAGGAACGTTTCCAAACGTGGAGACAGACGCTTGACGGTATCACGGAAGCGGTTGATCGCTGCTTCCAGACCATCTTCGAAGGAGACGTTGCGCAGGAACCAGATTACCATACCCAGCACCAGATCCTGAACCAGAGTATAAAGCTCTAGCTGCAGATCACCGGAGATGGTGTTGTCGAGACGATCAATCTCTTCGTTCAGCTGGGTCAATCCAAACGCATCGCGCACCACGGCGAAAGCACGAGCCACATCAGCGACAGACGCGCCGGTCTGATCAATGATGCGGGTCAGGAATGCAGGGCCACCCCGGTTGATGATGGAGTTCGCCAGCATTGTTGCGATGATTTCGCGACGCAGACGGTGTCCTTCGATTTCCTGAGTGTAGGTCTCTGCCATCTGTTTCGGGAAGTAGCGGTACAGCTCTTTCGCGAGGTAGGCATCATCAGGAACGGAGCTGTTCAGCAACTCGTCGTGGAGCGTGAGCTTTGCGTATGCCAGCAGCACGCCCAGTTCTGGACGAGACAGGTGCTGGCCTGCTTTTTCACGTTCCTCAATAGTCACATCATCCGGCAGATCTTCAACAACACGATCCAGCAGATCCTGAGATTCAAGCTGACGCATCATACGGACCTGATAACCCAGATCTTCGAGACCACGACGATCACAGAGTGAAATTGCCAGAGTTTGCAGGTAGTTGTTACGCAGCACCAGCTGAGCAACTTCATCTGTCATATCTGCAAGGAGAACGTTGCGGTCCGGAGTGGTCAGGGTACCCTTCTTGACTGCTGCGCCCAGCGCGATCTTGATGTTCACTTCCATATCAGAAGAGTTCACACCAGCGGAGTTGTCGATCGCGTCGGAGTTACAACGGCCACCGGCACGAGAGAACTCAATACGAGCTTTCTGAGTGATGCCGAGGTTTGCACCTTCGCCGATGACTTTCGAACCGACTTCAGCCGCTGTGATGCGGATTGCGTCGTTGCCACGATCCCCCACATCGCTGTTGTTTTCGTCAGAAGCGCGGATGTATGTACCGATACCACCGAACCACAGCAGGTCTGCCTGCATCTTCAGGATAGCGGTCATGACCTCCTGAGGAGATGCTTTCGACTTGTTAAGGCCGAGCATCTTCTGAGCCTGAATGGTCAAAGGAATAGACTTAGAAGAACGTGGGTAGATACCGCCGCCTTCTGAGAGCAGTTCCTTGTTGTAGTCCTGCCAGGACGAGCGTCCCAGATCGAACATGCGCTTGCGTTCATCCCAGGTCACAGCAGGATCCGGGTTCGGATCAAGGAAGATATCGCGGTGATCGAAAGCAGCGACCAGTTTGGTTGCCTTTGAAAGCAGCATACCGTTGCCGAACACGTCTCCAGACATGTCACCAACACCACATGCAGTGAATGGTTCTTTCTGGATGTCACGATCCATTTCACGGAAATGACGTTTCACCGCTTCCCAGCCGCCGCGTGCGGTGATGCCCATCTTCTTATGATCATACCCAGCGGAACCACCGGAAGCGAATGCATCGCCCAGCCAGAAGCCTTTGCTTTCTGAGATCGCGTTGGCGGTGTCTGAGAAGGTCGCGGTGCCTTTATCAGCTGCCACTACGAGGTATGGATCGTCCTGATCATGACGAACAACCAGCTCTGGTGGCAGGATGAGATCAGCGTCCAGATTATCTGTCAGATCCAGCAGGGAGGAGATGAAGATCTTGTAGGCTTCTGTTCCCTCTGCGATCCACTCATCACGGCCGCCTGTTTTTGGTAGCTGTTTCGGCAGGAAGCCACCTTTAGACCCAACAGGAACGATCACAGCGTTTTTGACCTGCTGTGCCTTTACAAGGCCAAGCACTTCTGTGCGGTAATCCTGAGCGCGGTCGGACCAACGCAGGCCACCACGAGCAGCTGGACCAAAGCGCATGTGCACGCCTTCAACGCGCGGGCTGTACACGAAGATTTCGCGATATGGCAGCGGCTTCGGCAGGCCCTCCACTTTATGCGGGTCAAGCTTGAATGCGAAGGTTGGTTTTGGCTGACCAGCGTCATCCAACTGGAAGAAGTTGGTGCGCAGTGTCGCCAGGATCAAATTCTGGAAACGACGGAGAATACGGTCGTCATCCAAGCTCGTTACTTCATCAAGGCTTGCGGAAATCTCATCAATCAGACGCCCCTCCTTACCCGAACGTTCAAACGTTCCAAGTGTAGGATCAAAGCGTGTATGGAACAGATGAACGAGCTGCTGAGCGATCTGTGGATAGCGGTTAAGAGTTCCCCACATATAATCTTCAGAATAGAGGATTCCAGCCTGACGCAAGTAGCGGGAGAGCGCCCGGATCATAGCAATGTCACGCCATGCCAGTCCTGCCGTCAGTGCGAGGGCGTTATATCCATCGTTTTCAGCCTGTTTGTTCCAGACTGCGAGGAACAATGCACCGAGGCGCTCGATGTCTGCTTCTGTGAAGTTGCGGAAGCGTTTTTCATCCAGATGCAGCGTGGTGTCGTGCAGGTAACTGAGTTCGCGGTCTAACGGGGTGATCCGGTAGGTTCGCTCATTGATGACGCGGAACCCGAGATTTTCGAGCATTGGCACGCGCGCGGACAATGGAATCGGTTTGTTGAGGTGGTAGGCACGCAGAGAAATCTGACCCTTACCTTCACGCTCGCGCTTGTAGAAGCTGATGACAAGCGGGCGCTTCTCGCCCAGCTGTTCAACGCGGCGAATATCCTTGGTCGCGGTCACCGCTGGTGTCGCGGAGGTGTATTCACCATCAAACGCAGAGCCGTATCGCTTCAGCAGTGCGCCAGAGATGGCATTGCCATAAACTGAGCGGAGCGCTTCTCGCAGGCTGTCTGTCCAGGTGCGGACGATGACCTGAATAGAGGCTTCCAGCTCTGCTTGAGACGGTTGAGGCGTATCACCGATGTAACGGCCAATGATGTAGTGAACGCGGACAAGAGGGCCTTCAGGGAAGGTTGCGTACCAGGCAGACAGGCGGCCTTCGTAGACGTTTGCCAGATACTTACCAACTCGCTCACGAATGCTCGTGGTGAAATGATCACGCGGGATGTACGTGATGATCGATACGAAACGGTCGAACTTATCGGTTCTGGACAGAACACGGACACGTGGCCGCTCGTTGAGCTGAAGAATCGCATCTGCAAAGTTGGAGAGGGTTTCAACATCAATCTGGAACAGATCATCACGCGGATAACCTTCCAAGATGTTGCGAAGTGCGCGACCGCTGTGGCTTTCCGGATCAAAGCCGTGCTTTTTCATTACTTTCGCGGTCTTATGGCGAATGTAAGGAATGGAGCTGGTTGAGCGGGTGTACGCTGTGGCGGTGAAGAGACCGACAACGCGCAGTTCACCACGAAGTTTGCCTTCATCATCAAACAGCTTCACGCCAACATAGTCCATGTGCACGTGACGGTGGACGCGGCTGCGGATGTTGGCTTTACCGATGATCAATGGTTCCGGCTTCAGCAGAAACTCTCTGATTTCCGGTGTCATAACAACGAATTCAGAGCCCTTGCGGAGCACGCGGACCTTCGGATCGGTCAGAATGCCGAGACCGGAACCTTCGATCAGAGAGAGTTCGCTGTTTTCGCTGGTGTCATCGAAAATAAACTCGCGGATACCCAAAAGGGTGAAGTTATCAGCCGCCATCCACTCAAGGAAGGCGATTGCTTCGTCAAACTGCTTGTTGTCTGCCTTTGCACGGACCTGCTGGTATTCTTCAACCGCCAGCTGGATTCTGTCGCGCATTGGGCGCCAGTCCTGCACGGCCTGACGGACGTCGTTGAGAACAAGGTCAAGAGTCTCTTCGAGCTTCTGGATGTCCTCATCAGAGTTCAAGCGTGTAAGGTGGATATGGATGAGACTTTCGCGGCGAACAGATGGTCCTCCCAGACCAACAGTGCCGTGGAATTTTTGCAGGCCGCCATCATCATCACGCTCTACGATGAAGAGTGGGTGCAGTACGAGGCGGACTTCATAGCCGGATGTCTGGATTGCCCCCATCGCGGAGGAAACGAGGAAGGCCATGTTATCGTTGACGATTTCAACGATGGTAATGTCTTCGAGCTGCTTACCGTCAGCGTTTGGCTGCGGGTTGAACACGCGAATACGATGGGTCCCCAGCGGGTGATTTGCGAAATCAGCCCAGGCTTCCTGCGATACGACCGCAAGCTCTGATGGGGTATAGTTCAGGAGATCTTCTGCATCGGCGTGAGAGAAGAGGTCTTCGGCAAACCTTGCTTCGTCTTCGTTATCGTCAATTAGCAGTGCACAGGTATCGGCAATAAGCCCAGCTTTAGCCTCGGCTGTCGTTACAGACATTCAGGCGTTCCTCATCCAACATTATAGTCGGCACAGGCTGCGCGAACATGCCACATGGACGCGGCCTATGCCTTTGAAACCTATTAAGGTGCATTTACTCAATATTTCAATGCGAAACGCGACAAGAATCCCGCAAAAACATCGTTTTCAGTAGAATGTGTTCGGATGTGAGCGACATACGGGAATTCTTGTAATATTCGAAAAGCCCTTCCTGTGAACCTGAAGTTGCTTGAGCCCCCCTCAACTGCCAATTGAGGACAGAGGCCTAAAAAAACGCGCCCTATTCTGTGACAATGGGTGATGGACGTTGTACAACCCCTGAACCTAATTCCAACTACAAGCTCCAAGGAGTCGAAAATGTCAGTGCGCGTGTTCATTGATGGAGAAGCCGGAACGACGGGTCTGCAGATCCGCGAGCGTCTGGCCGGGCGCCGTGACATTGAGATCCTCAGCATCGCTCCAGAGCGCCGCAAGGAGCTGGCAGCTCGCGCCGAGCTTTTGAATTCTGCTGATGTTGCAATCCTGTGCCTGCCCGATGCAGCTGCACTGGAAAGCGTGTCGCTCATCAAAAATGACAGTACCCGCGTTATCGATGCATCTTCTGCGCACCGCGTTAATCCAGATTGGGCCTACGGCTTTCCTGAGATGACGAAGGATCAGGCGGAGATCATTTCCAACGCGCGTTTCGTTTCCAATCCGGGTTGTTACCCGCAAGGCGTGATCGCGACTGTGCGTCCACTGCTGGAAGCTAGGGTTATTCCGTCCACCCACGCACTCACTGTGAACGCAGTTTCCGGTTATACTGGTGGTGGTCGTCAGATGATTGAAAAGTATGAAGCCAGCGACAAGCCGTCTTCTTACTGGCCTTACGGTTTGCATTTTGGACACAAACATCTGCCGGAAATGCAGCTGTACGCTGACCTTGCCCATGCACCATTGTTCCAGCCAGCGGTTGGCAACTATGCGCAGGGCATGATGACATTTGTTCCGTTGCAGCTGGGACAACTGCGTAACGCACCAACAGGCAAAGACCTGCACGCTGTGCTTGATGACCATTTCTCCAGCATTGCTGGCGATGTGGAGGTCGCACCGTTTGAAAGCGTCAACGCAATTGAGGATCTGAGCCCGGAAATCTTCAACGGCACAAACAAAATGCAGCTGCACGTTTTTGCCAATGATGACCGGCACCAAGCTCTGCTGGTCGCAATCTATGACAACCTTGGCAAGGGCGCTTCCGGCGCAGCCGTCCAAAACCTGAATATTATGATG
The DNA here is from genome assembly GCF_001623285.1 of Pseudovibrio sp. Ad26. NCBI lineage: Bacteria > Pseudomonadati > Pseudomonadota > Alphaproteobacteria > Hyphomicrobiales > Stappiaceae > Pseudovibrio > Pseudovibrio sp. Ad26. Next base: position 199,191 of record NZ_LMCE01000008.1, on the reverse strand, counting down.
GGCCTGAACGAGAGCATTGATCTCGCTGTAGCCTAATAAAAATTAGAGAATTCCAGAGATCCGAGGAGAGTATTCCATGGAAAAGTTTAGTACACTGACAGGCGTTGCTGCGCCGCTGCCACTGGTCAACATCGACACCGATATGATCATTCCGAAGCAGTTTCTGAAAACCATCAAGCGTTCAGGCCTTGGCACTGCACTTTTCCATGAGATGCGTACCAACGACGACGGTTCCAAGAACGAAGAGTTTGTGCTGAACAAGCCAAGCTACGAGAATGCTCAGATCCTTGTTGCTGGCGACAACTTCGGCTGCGGATCTTCCCGTGAGCACGCGCCGTGGGCTCTGCTGGATTACGGCATTCGTTGTGTGATCTCCACCAGCTTTGCTGACATCTTCTACAACAACTGCTTTAAAAACGGCATTCTGCCGATCGTGGTGAGTCAGGAAGATCTCGACAAACTTATGGACGATGCATCCCGCGGTGCGAATGCGACTCTGACAGTTGATCTGGAAGAACAGGAAGTTCGCGGCCCGGATGGCGGCTCAATCAAGTTTGATCTGGACCCACACCGCAAGCATTGCCTGCTGAACGGCCTTGACGACATTGGCCAGACTTTTGAAAAAACCGATCACATCGACAGCTACGAAGACAAGCTCGGACTGAGCCATCCCTGGCACTGAGCAAGTCGGTGTGAAGCAAAGTTTTTCAGGGCGCCCTTGTGGCGCCCTTGCTATATGGACTCTATACGGTGCTATCCATGGAGATCTGAATGAAGCAAGGCGCTGACAAAAGTTTCTCATTCAAAGCAGCATTTAACTGGTGTTTCGTAGCTCTATTCCTTCCAATCTTGATTTTAGGTTTCACTTCCAGCATTTTTGCTGGAACCTGTCAGAGGCCTGAAATTGACGCAGAAAGAAAGGCTCGCGCTTGCAGCATTTCCATCACAACAGGTTTCTTAAACACCCTCATCGCATCTGAAGAAAAGAAGCTTGCGATGTTGTACTTAGAACGTGGCATTGCACTTAGTCACCTTGATCGCTCCCAAGAAGCAATCAAGGACTTTAGACTCGCGATAGAGAAGGCAACCGGCATTACATTGGCCGAGCTCGCCCAGCGCATTGAAGCTAATGAAGATTTTCTGGAATTCTTTCAAACACGAACAGGCAAAGAGCGCACCCGATCCCCTCTTTCAGGTCTTGAGCCCTCTAGCCGAAAGCGATTTGAAGGGCTGATCTTGCGGTTAATTAGTGAGGAACCAACCTCCAAAGCTTGGTCTAACTGGGAAAAGCTGCTTAAAGAGGCTTGAGGCTAAAGCGCTTTGCTTTCTCACCAAACTTCCATCCCCTTAAGCAACCTTAGTCTTCCAAGAGCTGCACAATTGCTGTGTGGCCTTTGTTGCGGGCGTGGTTGATTGGGAGGGCGCCGTTGCGGTCGGCGATGGTTTTGTCAGCTCCGGCATCAACGAGTTTCTTGACGATTATCTGATAGGGCTCGCTGCCATCTCCAAGAATGGTTGCCTCAAGAAGGGCGGTCCAGCCCAGATTGTTGACATGGTCAAGCGGTGCACCAGCATCAATCAGCATGGAGACAATCTCGATAGCTCCTTGATGGCTGCCGTAGATGAGCGCAGAACCTTCATAGACAGATGTGACCATGGAAGGGTCGATCCCTAAGTCCAGAGCTAATCGTGCCAGGTCAGGGTTGTTCGTGGTGATCGCTATGTTCAGCACATCACGCTTTTTGGCATCCATCAGATTGATGTTAGCGCCGAGATTGACCAGGTGCTCGACAAGCTCAAGATCTCCGCGTCTGGCTGCAATGATAACCGCTGTATCACCAGAACTGTCACGGGCATCCAGCGACGCTCCGCCTTTTGCAATTTGGTCTAATGCCTTCATGTCATTCGCCTCTACTGCAGCAAAGACATCTTGCTCTGTATAATTTTGAGCAAGCGCAGAAGAGTTTAGTCCGCCCAGAGTGAGCAGTGTCGCCACAACGGCTCCTGCAAATACTTTACTGACTGTGTTTGGCATGGAGCAACTTCCTCTTTGAGTGAGACGTTGGATAACTCAGTCAAAGCGGCAAACTATGACTGCATGAGGGCGGCACGCAGTCATATCACAAGCAGACGGATTAATTGGCAATGCACTATTCAAAAGATCGTGCGGACACGTTTAAGCTATATCAGCAACAACCATAGAGATGCCGACCGCAAAGACGCAAAGGCTGGCCAGCATGGAGACACGTTTGCCGTTGTTGCTGTTTGCAAGCCACACGCGTGCCGGACCAGAAACGAGGCTGCCAACGCCGTAGTAGACAATCAGGCAGAGCAAGCTCGCCACCATGCCAAAAACCAGCGCATAGAGCCAGAAAGGCATTACTTCCGGCACATAGAACTGCGGCAGCAGGGAGAAGTAAAAAAGCATTCCCTTTGGGTTCAGCAAACTGGTGAGGAAGCCGAATTTCAGATCATTGGTGTCTGCAGGTGCTTGTTGTTCGTCTTCTGAAGTCCACATGCCGCTTGCGAAGAAGAGGCGATAGGCCAAGTACATAAGATAGGCCAGCCCCACCCAGCGGATTGCCTGAAACAGTCTTGGTTCCGCCAGAAAAAGGGACTGAAAACCCGCAGCAACCAAAACGGTGAACACGAGATAACCAGCTGAAATGCCGAGAGATGCTTTGAGGGCAGCGGGTTTTCCGCTCGCAAGTGCCCTGCTGGTGACGTACAGCATATCCGGACCGGGCACGATAATCAGACTTAGAATGGTGATCAAAAAGAGAAGGGTATTCGCTGCCATTGAGGGTATTTTCTTATAAGAGGTTTTATTCCAAATTTTCTCCGAATATACTGCGGCGCATACCCTCCGAATATCGAATTGATTCCGAAAAATGACCTCATCTCACAACCTCGACCGAACAGACTTCGCTATATTGGAAATTTTGCAGAATAATGCACTGCTACCCAACAAGCAGGTGGCAGCAGAGGTTAACCTAAGCCCATCGGCTTGCCATGAGCGTATTAAGCGCTTGAAAGACTGTGGTATTTTACAGAGCAGCCATGCGGTTGTGGACCCCAAAGCCTATGGAGTGGGCTTTGAGGCGATGTTCTTCATTCAGCTGGACAGACACGAGGCGCTTCTGGTGGAAGAATTCATGCAGGAGGTCGTTGGGCTACCGGAAGTAAAATCCGTCACGCTCATCAGTGGGGCATATGATATCGTCGCTCATCTGCGTGTCCGCGATATCGAGCACCTGAAAAGCCTTGCCTTTGAAAAGTTCACAAAGCGGGCCTACATCACCAAGATTGAGAGCTCGATTATCTATGATTTTAAAGAGAGCCGCGTGCAAAAGCCGCTTTAAAGAGCCACTATCTTAATTACGCTTAGCAGCAACTTCTTGTTTATGGCGTTCGTTGAGAGCGTCCACTTCGTCCAACTTGCGACCAACGCGTGCCAAGGCGGCAGCGGCTGTCGTAAACTGGTTTGCTTTATCGACGTAAAGCTTTTGCGCGGTTTCCGGAAATTCCTGCAGCATGCGGGAGAAGAGTGCGCGGCGGACGCGGATCAATTCGCAATTTTCAAGTGCGACAGCACGGGCCGGGCGTTTGCCCTCAGCCATCAGCGCGTTTTCGCCGAACAGAGTACCGGGGCCGTAGGTACCTCTGGGACGCGCGTCGCGCCCCATGCCGGTTTCCAGCTGCACCTTGCCGATTGTCAGCACGATGCCACCGTCTGCCCGCTCACCCTCATTAAAAATTGTTCCACCTTTAGACACCTGCATGGTTTCCGCACTGAATGCGAGCAGGCGTAACTGGTCCTCTGAAAATTGCGAGAGGAGAGGAACACGTCTTAAGATTTCGATGTCGCGGGCTAGACTCATAGTTCTTGGATTAGCTGCTTATGCCTCAAGGCACAAGCTTATATCCACCAGCTTCTGTCACGAGCAGCTCCGCATTGGACGGATCACGCTCAATTTTCTGACGCAGACGGTAAATATGGGTTTCCAGCGTATGTGTGGTGACGCCGGAGTTATAGCCCCAAACCTCATGCAGCAGCACATCGCGTGTCACTGGCTTTTCACCTGCACGGTAGAGGAACTTCAGGATAGAAGTTTCTTTTTCGGTCAGACGAACCTTCCCGCCATTGTCGTCCTGCATGGACTTTGCAGCAGGCTGGAAGGAATAACGGCCAATGGTGAACACAGCATCTTCGCTCTGCTCATGCTGACGCAGATGCGCACGAATACGAGCAAGCAGAACAGCAAACTTGAACGGCTTGGTGACGTAGTCATTTGCGCCAGCTTCCAAACCGAGGATCGTGTCACTGTCTGTATCGTGACCGGTGAGCATGATGACTGGAGCACCAAAGCCTGCTTTACGCAGCAGCTTCACAGCTTCACGGCCATCAATGTCCGGCAGACCAACGTCCATCAGAACCAGGTCGAAATGATCTTCTTTTGCTTTTTTGATGCCAGCCGCAGCACTGTCAGCTTGAGTGGTTTCAAATTCATCATAAAGCGACAGCTGCTCAACGAGCGCTTCGCGCAGATCGTTATCGTCATCTACAAGCAGAATTTTACGTGCAGTCATATTCTCACCCAATCACCAATCTTTGGTGCTAGCCCTAAAACTTATCTCACATAAATACATGAAGGGTTGCCGAAAAAAAGGCGAGCAAAAACGTGGTAAATCTCAAAGTTTTTCGTAAAATCTACTTCACGCGTAAGTGACCCCCGCTTTATTTGGGAGTGTTTCTCCCGGTGTTTTCCGCAGGACAACAGGTTCATAGATGCTTCCTCTCGCAGTACCCACTCCCCCCGCAAAGCTACTTAAAAAGACCCAAAAGACCCTATTTGTGCGGCATACAGGTGATGAGCCTCACTCAGGAACGCTAACACTGGGTGCAGTAACATTTGCGTGTGCACTTGGGCGGTCCGGTTTGACGCATACAAAGCGCGAAGGCGACGGTGCGACACCGATTGGGCAATTTGAACTGCTGAATGTGTATTACCGCTCGGATCGCAGCTCCTGTCCAGTCACGTATTTGCCAGTTTCCCCGCTGTCCCAGAGCGATGGATGGTGTGATTCTCCGCAGGACGCTCTATATAATCGGCCAGTAGATCTGCCGTTTGAGCCCAGCCATGAGAAAATGTGGCGGGATGACCGGCTCTATGACATCGTCGTTGTGCTGGATTGCAACATGTATCCGGCGGTTAAAGGAGAAGGCAGTGCGATCTTCTTCCATGTGGCGCGAGAAGGCTTTCTGCCAACAGAGGGATGTGTTGCGGTTTACCCCGAAGTGATGCGTGAAATTTTGAAGGAAATGGCACCTGGGGATATAATGGAAGTCTGTGCGGATTAGTGCAAAACCAGAGAATTCGATTAGGGAGGCTTTAAAAGCTGGCCTCACAATCGTCTCAGGTGAGGCTTTTGCCTGCATTTTCCCTAGTAATCTAAAGTAATTTACTCCATATAGTGCCTTCTTGACGGATTACGCATGAATGGAAGCAAGCTCATGGCGGATACGCTGGTTCCCTTTTTGAAAATGAACGGTTTAGGCAATGACTTCGTGGTGTTTGATGGCCGCGCAAAGAAGGTTGTCTTAACTCCGACGCAAATCGCAGCTATCGGAGACCGCGAAAAGGGTATTGGTTTTGATCAGATGATAACGGTCGAGCCTGCAAGTTCTGATGCTTATGCCTTTATGCGCATTCATAATCGCGATGGTAGCGAAGTAGATGCTTGCGGTAACGCAACACGTTGCATTGGCCGCCTGCTAATGGGTGAGGCAGGCACTCCAAGCGTTCCTATTCAGACCAACGCTGGTTTGCTGATTGCACACGCATCTGACACTGAAACGCTGGTGAGCGTTGATATGGGTACACCTCGCCTTGAGTGGGATCAGATTCCACTGGCTGAAGAGTTTGCCGATACGCGCGCAATTGAGCTACAGATCGGGCCAATTGATGCTCCGGTTTTGCACTCGCCAAGCGTTGTGAATGTTGGTAATCCGCATGCTATTTTCTGGGTGGATGATATTGAAGCCTACGACCTTGGGCGGTTTGGACCGCTGCTTGAGTGTCACCCGATATTCCCTGAAAAGGCGAATATCTCTCTGGCCCAGATCATTGGCGAAAACGAAATTCGCATGAAGGTCTGGGAACGCGGTGCCGGCTTGACGCGAGCCTGTGGCACCGGGGCCTGCGCAGTGGGTGTTGCAGCAGCACGGACAGGCCGGACCGCACGCAAGTGCACCGTCCACCTACCGGGAGGACCGCTGGGGATTGAGTGGCGTGAGGACAACGACCACATCATGATGACCGGTGAAACCGCAATTGAATTCGAGGGCGAGCTCAATCTCGACACCCTCACCTACACAAAGACCGCTTCGGGGGACGCGGCAATGGAGCCTACGCAGTGAGCATTGATGTTGTGACATTTGGCTGCCGACTGAACGCTTATGAGTCGGAAGTGATGAAGCGCGAAGCTGAGGCCGCGGGCCTTAAGGATGCCGTGCTTATCAACACATGTGCCGTGACCAACGAAGCTGTCCGCCAAGCACGACAGACCATTCGCAAAACCCGCCGCGAAAATCCGGATGCACGTATTATTGTGACCGGCTGTGCGGCCCAGACGGAATCTGAAACCTTTGCCGAGATGGGTGAAGTGGATCTGGTTCTTGGTAACTCCGAAAAGCTGGAGCGCGCCTCTTATGGCCGTGTCGCTCAGTTTGGCATTGAAGAAACCGAGAAGGTGCGCGTCAACGACATTATGAGCGTGCGCGAGACCGCTGGTCACCTGATCGATGGACTGGAAGGACGCTCCCGTGCGTTCGTGCAGGTCCAAAACGGGTGTGACCATCGTTGCACCTTCTGCATCATCCCTTATGGCCGCGGTAACTCACGCTCTGTGCCGATGGGCGTGGTGATTGACCAGATTAAACGCCTTGTCGACAACGGCTATGGCGAGATTGTTCTGACCGGCGTTGATATTACGTCCTATGGTGCTGATCTGCCAGGAACGCCGAAGCTTGGAACGCTTTGCTCCAAGATTTTGAAGATGGTTCCTGATCTAAAGCGCCTGCGTCTGTCCTCCATCGACAGCATTGAAGCTGATGATGAGTTGATGGAAGTGATTGCGCATGATCATCGTCTGATGTCGCATCTGCACCTTTCCCTGCAGGCTGGCGACAACATGATCCTCAAGCGCATGAAGCGCCGTCATTCTCGTGAAGATACGATCCAGTTCTGCGAAGACGTACGCAAGATGCGCCCGGATGTTGTTTTCGGCGCTGACATCATTGCCGGTTTCCCGACCGAGACTGATGAGATGTTTGAGAACACCCTGCGCATCGTTGATGAGTGTGGGCTGACACATCTGCATGTGTTCCCATTCTCTCCACGCCCAGGCACTCCAGCGGCCCGTATGCCGCAGCTTGATCGCAAGATTATTAAAGAGCGCGCTGCACGCCTTCGTGAAAAAGGTCAGGAAGCTTTGCTGGCTCACCTCCGGGCTGAAGTGGGCAAAAAGCGCGAGATCCTGATTGAGCGTGAGGGACTTGGTCGCACCGAGCAATTTACTCAGGTTGAACTGGATGCGGATATTGCCGGAAGGCTTGTCTCCGCACGCATTACAGGGCATACCGAAAGACATCTAATTGCAGAGCCACTTGGCAAAGCAGCTTAAGCTTTTACATTTCAAAGGTATCTTTCCAGCATGAGCGAAAAGAAGCGCGGTTTTTTCAGTCGCCTGTTTGGCGGTTCCTCAGAAGAAACACAGAGCCTGCAGGAGGAAAAAGCTCCTGATAGTGCAGAGCTGCGTGAGTCTTTAGAAAGCGTTCAGTCCGTTCCGCTTGACCCTGTTAAAGGCCTTGAAGAAACAGCTGAAGCAGTCGCAGATGAAACTCTTGATCTGGAAAATCCAGAGCTCGTATCTAAGTCGGAGTCTTCGCCTGAAGAGAAAGCTTCTGATAAGCCTCATGATTTGGATGAGGCCGAAACCAAAGCCCTCGAAGAGACCGCTTACCTGGATAATGACGATCTGCATGAGGAAAATTCAGCAGACGTTGAGCCTGAGCAAGATATACTTTCCCCGAAGGTCAGCGATGATGCTGCGCCCGTTGCTGAGGATACTGCCGATGGACAACCCGTTCTCACAGATGAGATCTCTGAAGCATCAGGAACAGCGGAAGGATCTGAAGAAGCAGGAAGCTCTGAAAGTGTTCGGGAAAGCGGAGGACAAGGAGCAGACGAGGAAACTGGAGCGGTCGAAGAGGGCCGAGAGGCTGAAGAAGCTGGAGACACTCCGGGAACTGAGGAAACTGGAGAAGATGTTCCAGTAAAGAAGAGCTGGTTCCAACGTCTTAAAGCTGGGCTCTCCCGTTCTTCCAATGCCCTATCCGAGGGCATCAGCTCAATCTTCACCAAGCGCAAGCTGGATGCAGATACTCTTGAAGAGCTGGAAGATATCCTGATTCAAGCAGACCTTGGCATTGATACAGCGATTGCGATTACCGATCGTGTATCTGACGGGCGCTATGATAAGGAAATTTCAGGCGAAGAAGTCCGAAGTATCCTTGCTGAAGAGATTGAAAGCGTCCTTGAACCTGTCGCCAAACCGCTGGACCTTGATAGCGGTCATAAGCCACACATCGTTCTGATGGTCGGCGTGAACGGTACAGGCAAAACCACCACAATCGGCAAGCTGTCTTCTCTGCTGCATGAGCAGGGCAAGAAAGTGATGCTCGCGGCGGGTGACACATTCCGTGCTGCTGCTGTTGAGCAGCTGAAAGTTTGGGGTGAGCGCACAGGTGCTGAAGTTGTGGCGCGCGATACCGGCGCTGATGCTGCTGGCCTTGCCTACGATGCAGTTGATACCGCTCTTAGCAACGGCACAGATGTGCTGCTGATTGATACTGCTGGCCGTTTGCAGAACAAAGCAGAGCTGATGGATGAGCTTGAGAAGATCATTCGAGTGATCCGCAAGCGTGTTCCTGACGCACCGCATACCACTTTGCTGACCCTTGATGCGACCACTGGCCAGAACGCTCTGTCTCAGGTGGAGATCTTCGGCAAAGTTGCTGGTGTAACTGGCCTTGTGATGACCAAACTGGACGGCACGGCCCGCGGCGGTATTCTGGTGGCGATTGCCCGCAAGTACGGCCTGCCGGTGCACTTTATCGGTGTTGGCGAGGGTGTAGACGATCTTGAACCATTCTCAGCAAAAGACTTTGCAGCAGCCATTGCTGGCAAAGACCACGAGCTGGACTAACTCAGTCATGCGATGTGGGAAGGCGTCTGTCGCCTTTCCATTCCCACCTATTTTGGGGTCATTTTCTTCGAGTCCATTGGACACGCCTTAGCTATCAGATAGACTGGTGCTTCTGTTGCCTGCCATCGATTTGTGAGCTCTTCCATGACACTTGAGTATCTTCTAACGTCCTTCATTGTTGTCCTGCTGCCCGGCACTGGTGTGCTTTACACGATTGCTATTGGGCTTGGGAAAGGACTTAAACCGAGTGTTGCTGCTGCATTTGGCTGTACGCTTGGGATTGTTCCTGCGGCTTTGGCAAGCATTGTTGGGGTGGCAGCTATCTTTCACAGCAGCGCCCTTGCCTTTCAGATTCTGAAGTACCTTGGTGTTGCTTATCTGCTTTACATGTCGTGGAGCATCTTGCGCAGTGGTGGTGCGCTGGAAGTGAGTGGTGAGAGCCGCGAGAGAACTCTTTCTCGTACCGCGCTCGACGGTATTCTGCTCAACGTGCTGAATCCTAAGCTGTCTCTGTTTTTCCTCGCTTTCCTTCCTCAGTTCGTTTCTCCCGGCAGTGAAAATGCAACATCTGCTCTACTGTTTCATGCCTTTGTTTTTATGGCACTTACGTTTGTTGTTTTCATTGGATATGGCGCAATGGCATCACTGGCACGCGATTATGTGATCAACCGCCCAAAAGTTATGGCTTGGCTCAAACGGGGTTTTGCAGCTACGTTTGGCGCGCTTGGTGTTAAGCTGGCGCTCTCTGAGAGCTCATAGGCTTCCTGCATTTTTGGAACAACAAACTACTGGACCACTATGGATAATTTAAAACTCAGGTTCCCGCCTGTGGCCGTCTTCTTTAGCTTTGCGGTTATCATATGGATGGTTGCAGTGTTGCTTCCCGGAGATATCAATCTGCATGGTGCAGAGACAGCCTTTCTTGTGATTGGCATCGGAGCTGGTGGTTATTTTGGAGCGACCGGGCTTTCTGAGTTTCGCAGAGCACGGACAACAACAAGCCCTACACATCCTGAAAATGCGAGCGCGATTGTTTCTGACGGAATTTACTCCAAAACGCGCAATCCGATGTATCTTGGCTTACAGTTCATTTTGCTTGGCTGGGCTATCTTTCAGGGGAACGTGTTCGCCATTCCGGTTGCTCTGGGTTTTGCTGTCTACATCACCCTGTTCCAGATCAAGCCTGAAGAAGAGCTTCTGGAAGAGAACTTTGGCCAAGAGTACCTTGCCTACAAAGCGCGTGTCCGGCGGTGGATGTAAGTTCTCCGCTCGATGTTCAAGCGCTTTGCCTTGAATGCTTCAACCTCCACTTCCTTTTGTTACCCTATGGTAAGAATGCGCAAGTAGTGTCCCTAGCGTGATACTGGCCGTTGATCCAAGAGAACAAAAAGAAGGAGATCCTGATGGCCGTGCTTTTGACATTCGATGATATCGAAAAGGTCTACAAAGACACCAGCAAGATCAAGGCTGCTTTCAAGAAAGCTAAGGTAGATGAAAAAACCGAAGACGCCTTCCTCAAAGAGCTCAAGCAAAAAAAGAAACGCGCTGAAGATAAGTTTCTTGATGAAGTGAGCAAAGATTCCAAACTGAAGAATTTCAAACCAACTTCACTGAAAGGTGATGGCGGATATACTAAGGCAATGGCCGAAGCCGTTAAGCGAACACCAATTCAGCTGATGGAAGCGAGTGGCAAGGTTACGCTAAAAGTTGGCAAGGATGTTGTTGTCGGAACCTAGTTCTTATTGAGACAGCAAGCCCGATTTGACCATGGCCGGGTGATCGGCCATGGATTAAGTATCTGTTGTTTATTGAGCTTATACGGCAGTGCAGCCATCAAGAGCTGATAACGCCACCCTCAATTGCTTCCAGACGGAATGCAGCCGCCATCAGAGCCTTGGTGTATTCGGTCTGCGGATTGTCGAAGACGTCATCTGACGTTCCCGCCTCCATCACCTTGCCATGCTGCATAACCACCACATCATTAGCAAGTGCACGGACGACCTTGAGGTCGTGCGAGATGAACAGATACGCCAATCCATGAGCCTTTTGCAGATCACGGAGCAAGTCGACGACCTGTGCCTGAACGCTCATATCCAACGCCGACGTTGGCTCATCCAGCATCACAAACTTTGGTTCCAACACCATTGCTCGCGCAATCGAGATACGCTGTCGCTGCCCGCCAGAGAACTCGTGCGGATAACGGAACCTTGTGGCTGCATCCAGCCCCACCTCTTCCAGAGCAGCTGCCACTTTGGCTTCCCGCTCCTTCGCCGTGAGGTTTGGCATATGGATCTTGAGGCCTTCGCCAACAATCTCAGAGACTGACATACGCGGTGACAGGGAGCCAAATGGATCCTGAAACACAATCTGCATATCCCGGCGCAGCGGACGCATCTGTTTCCAGGAGTGTTCCTGAATATCAGAGCCGTTGAAGCTGATCTGACCGTTTGAGGAGATCATACGCAGGATAGCAAGACCCAGCGTGGTCTTTCCTGATCCACTTTCGCCCACAATGCCGAGTGTCTGCCCAGCGCGAACGGTAACGTCAATGCCATCGACTGCTTTGATGTGGCTGACTGTTTTACGCAGGAAGCCGCGTTTGACGGGAAACCAGACCTTGAGGTCTTTTGCTTCTACGACAATTGGCTGGCTGGTGTCACCTGCAGGCGGATGCCCCTTAGGTTCTGCTGCCAGCAGATGCTGTGTGTACTCGTGTTGAGGGCTTTCGAAAATGTCTTCGGTATCGCCCTGCTCCACGATTTTGCCCTGTGTCATCACACAAACCCGATCAGAGATCCGACCCACAATGCCAAGGTCATGGGTGATGAAGAGCATGGCCATGCCTGTGCTCTTTTGCAGGTCTTTCAACAATTGCAGGATTTGCGCCTGAACAGTGACGTCTAGTGCCGTTGTTGGTTCATCTGCGATAAGCAGGTCTGGCTCGTTTGCCAATGCCATGGCGATCATGACACGTTGGCGCTGACCACCAGAGAGCTGGTGCGGATAGGATTTCAGGCGTTCTTCCGGATTCGGAATACCGACCTGGTCCAAGAGTTCCAGCACGCGCTTTCTGGCATTGGTTTCACCAAGACCGCGGTGGATCTTCAGGATCTCCGCAATCTGTTGTTCGATGGTGTGTAGTGGGTTCAGTGAGCTCATAGGCTCCTGAAAGATCATGGAGATCTTGTTGCCACGCACACGGCGCATTTCGCTTTCCGTCGCACCGATCAGGTCTTCACCCTGATAGACGATCTTGCCAGTTGGATGGCTGGCAGCTGGATAGGGCAGCAGCTTGAGCACGGATAGAGCTGAAACAGATTTGCCCGAGCCGCTTTCGCCCACAAGTGCGACAGTCTCACCTTCTTTGATCTCGAAGGAGATTTGGTCGACGGCGAGATTTTCCTTTTCACCTTGTCGAAAGGCGATGGAAAGGTCCTCAACAGAGAGGAGCGTTTGATTATCAGTCATGTGCGATCCTCCCTTCTTCAGTTCATGGTTTTGCGTGGATCAAAGGCGTCGCGGACCGCTTCACCAATGAAGATCAGCAGGCTGAGCATGATCGACAGGACGAAGAAGCCGGTCATACCAAGCCACGGCGCCTGAAGGTTGTTCTTGCCTTGCTTGAGCAGTTCACCCAGCGAAGCGGAGCCCGGAGGCAGACCGAAGCCGAGGAAATCCAACGCTGTCAGCGTCGAGATAGAGCCATTCAGGATGAACGGCATGAAGGTGAGTGTTGCCACCATCGCGTTTGGTAGCAGGTGGCGGCGCATAATCGTGCCATTGGAAACGCCCAAGGCTCGCGCTGCGGAGATGTATTCGAAGTTCCTGCCTCTTAGGAATTCCGCCCGGACTACGCCGACCAAGGCCACCCAGGAGAAGGCGAGCAGGATTGAGAACAGGATCCAGAACCCCGGCGTTAGCACCGACGAGATGATCAAGATGAGATAGAGCGTCGGCATTGCCGTCCAGATTTCAATGAAGCGCTGGAAGCCAAGGTCAACCCAACCACCATAGAAGCCCTGCACAGCACCGGCGCCAATGCCGATGACGGACGACGCCAATGTAAGAGCCAGACCGAAGAGCACGGAGATGCGGAATCCGTAGACAAGACGGGCAAGAACATCCCGGCCCTGATCATCCGTACCGAGCCAGTTCCAGTTGCCTATTGTACAGTTTGGATCGTTCACACCCTCTGCATAACGCTCACAACGCAGTTCCTTGTCCATCATCCAGCTTGGAGGAGCAGGTGCCGGGACAGGGATTTCATTGTTGACCGTCTGGTAGGAATAGCGGATCGGAGGCCAGAGGATCCAGCCGTTGGCGTCGATCTCTTCCTGAATAAACGGATCACGATAGTCCGTTGTCGCCAAGAAGCCGCCGAATTTCTCCTCCGGGTAATCCGTGAAGACCGGCATTAGTAACTCGCCCTTATAGGAAACCAGGATTGGGCGGTCGTTGGTGATGAACTCTGCGCCCAGTGCGAGCACAAACAGGACGAGGAATATCCAGAGGGACCAGTATCCACGCTTGTTGGCTTTGAAGTTCTGCAGGCGGCGCTGATTGAGCGGTGACAGCTTTTGCCGCTTTTCAGGCGGTTGTGTCTGCTCTGGCAGCGGATTGATTGTTTCGTAGCCCTGATCCTGAAGGCGTTTTTCGAGTTGTGTGTCCATTGCTCGTTACACCTCCCGGCTTTCAAAATCGATCCGGGGATCAATCCAGGTGTAGGTGAGGTCCGAAACCAGATTCACAATCAAACCCATCAACGAGAATATATAGAGCGTCGCGAACATAACTGCATAGTCGCGGTTGAGCGCCGATTCAAAACCCAACAGACCAAGGCCATCCAGCGAGAAGATCGTCTCAATGAGGAGTGAGCCTGCAAAGAACGCCGAGATGAACGCGCCCGGGAAGCCAGCAACCACGATAAGCATCGCATTGCGGAAAACATGACCGTAAAGCACCTGACGCTCTGTCAGACCCTTGGCGCGGGCGGTTTGAACGTATTGCTTTCGGATCTCATCGAGGAAGGAGTTCTTCGTCAAAAGCGTTGTTGTTGCAAAGGCAGACAGTGCCATTGCAGTCAGCGGTAAAACCAAGTGCCAGAAGTAGTCGAGGATCCGCTGTGGCCATGACATGTCGCTCCACCCCTCTGAGGTGAGGCCTCGGAGCGGGAAAAAGTCCCAGAAGGAACCGCCGGCAAAGAGAACAATCAGCATGATTGCAAACAGGAAGCCCGGGATTGCATAGCCCACAATGATGATGCTGGATGTCCAGACATCGAACGAGGTGCCGTCTTTTACTGCTTTGCGAATGCCAAGGGGGATCGAGATGCCATAGGAGATGAGCGTCATCCATAGGCCCAGCGAGATGGACACCGGTAGTTTTTCGACGATCAGATCAACAACAGCAATGTCTCGGAAGTAGCTGTCACCGAAATTGAAGGTCGCGTAGTCCAAGATCAAACGCCCGAAACGCTCCAGAGGGGGCTTGTCGAAGCCAAACTGGACCTCGAGTTCCTTGATAAATTCCGGATCAAGGCCTTGTGCCCCTCGATACTTCGATCCTGCACTGTCTCCTCCGCCCTGATTGGCTGCGGCAGAACTTCCAAAATCACTTCCACCACCCGAAATGCGGCTGGTTGCGGATACACTATCCCCTTGCAATTGAGCAATAACTTGCTCAATTGGTCCGCCTGGTGCGAACTGAATAATGACAAAGTTGATTGCCATGATGCCGATAAGGGTCGGGATCATCAAAAGCAATCTACGCAGAATATAGGCGCCCATGGGCTTCTTTGTCCCTAACTTTCCTTGCCGATGCGAGCGGCTTTTTCTGAATCCACCCACCACGTCGCTTCTACGGGGAAGGCATATGCCGGCATATCATTCGGAATGCCGAACATGTCCCAGACAGCTACTGTGTGGAAGGCTTTGAACCACTGCGGCACCCAGTAATAGCCTGCACGCAGAACTCTATCCAATGCTCTGGCAGCGGTTATCATTTCCTCACGCGAGGATGCATTCAGCGCCTTATCCACCAAATCGTCGACAGCAGGCACCTTGATGCCCGAGAGATTGTAAGATCCGAAGGTTTCCGCAGAAGCCGATGTCCAGAAGTTGCGGATGCTCGGCCCGAGTGTCGGTGTCAGAGAAAAACGATGCCCGACAATGTCATAATCGAAATCATCTACACGCTTCTGGAACTGTGCCGGATCAACGACGCGGAAGCTTGCTTCAATGCCTAACAGTCTGAGATTCTTGACATATGGTAGTACAACTCGTTCGAAACCAGGCGAGTTGGAAAGAAACTCCATTTCCAGCTGCTTTCCATCAGGCCCGATCAATTGCTCACCACGTCTATAGTAGCCTGCCTCTTTGAGCAGAAGCGAGGCTTCTCTGAGGAGTTTGCGATCCTGACCTGAACCATTGGAAACCGGTTGTGTGATCGCTTCGCCAAAGACCCCTTCTGGCAGGTCTTTCTTGTAAGGTTCAAGCAGGGCCAGTTCGGCATCGCTTGGCAGACCAACAGCCTTCATCTCCGAGTTTTCGAAGAACGACTGGGTTCTGGTGTACAGATCATAAAACAGCGCAGAATTTGACCACTCAAAATCGAAGGCGTAGCCGAGCGCTTCACGGACCTTGGGATTGGAGAACTTTTCTTTGCGCGTGTTGAGGAACCAGCCTTGCGCGCCTGATGGGAGGCGGATGGCAAACTCCTTCTTGGCAACACGTCCCTCTGTCAATGCAGGGAAGTTGTATTCCGTCGCCCAGGTCTTGGAGGAAAACTCCTCGTGGAACGTTAAGCGGCCTTTCTTGAAGGCTTCAAATGTTGCTTGTCGATCGCGGAAGAAGTCGAGGCGAATGATCTCAAAGTTGTGGTGCCCATTGTTGACCGGTAGGTCTTTTGCCCAGTAATTCTCTACTTTTTTGTACTCAATGTACCGGCCAATCTCATAGCGTCCGACCATGTATGGTCCCGAGGACAACGGCGGTGTCAGTGTTGACGCCTCGAAGTTGTAGCGGGTGTAGTACGCTTTTGAGAGGATAGGGAGAGTTGCTATCAATAAGGGAAGTTGCCTGCTGTGATTACCTGAAAAAGCGACCGTGACAGTGTGTTCATCCGGTGCGGTCGCAGAGACCATTTCCTTGATGGACTGACTGATAATCGGGTGCCCTTTTTCCTTCAGAAGGTTCAGACTGAAGGCAACATCTTCTGCATTAAGCATTGATCCGTCATGGAACCGGGCTTCTGGCCTAATTTTGAAGGTGACGAAGTTGCCGTCTTCAGAGACCAGAGCGCTCTCGGCCACCAGACCATATACGGCATCCGGCTCATCATAGGCACGCACCATCAGGCTATCAAAACAGAGCTCCATACGCGGTGGGGCATCTCCTTTGAGGATGAAGGTGTTGAACGTGTTGAAGGTCTGCGGGTTCTGATTGTAGCCCCAGCTCGGCGCAGTCATGGCGATTTTGCCACCAACCGGAGCTTGCGGATTGACGTAGTCAAACGCCGTGAAATCCTTTGGGTACTTCAGATCACCAAAGACAGAGAGGCCGTGGCTTAAGGTTCCCGCCTGAACCGGCAGGGCTCCACCGGGCACCAGAAAGGCTGCCGCAGTGGCCGCGCTGAAGTGCAGGAAGCTACGTCTACTGATTTGGCTAAGCGTCATCAATTGGCCTCCTCTATCTTCTTGGCTTTTTCTTCGTCCCACCACCAAACGGTTGGGAAACCTATGGAGAATTCAGGAAGCTGTTTTGGGTGTGCGAAACGATCCCACCGCGCAACGCGGCTGAATGGAGATGTCCAACCAGGAACAACGTATTGCTCCCACATCAGGATACGGTCCAAAGCCTTAGTTGCAGCAACCAGCTCGTCACGATCATCAGAGTTGATGATGATATCAATCAGCTCGTCGATGGCAGGGTTTTTGATACCCGCATAGTTTTGAGAGGCTTCGCTGTCTGCTGCATTTGAGCCCCAATACTCTCTCTGCTCATTGCCCGGAGAAAGAGACTGCGCCCAGCCGGTGTAAATCATGCCGAAATCACGGCTGCGGACGCGGTTGACATATTGTGAGCTATCGACGACGCGCAGCTGCAGGTCAATGCCCAGCTTCTTCAGCGAGGCCTGATAACGAAGAGCTACACGCTCAAAACGGCCACCATTCATCAGGTATTCGATTGTAAATGGTTCGCCAGTCTCTTTGTTGACGAGCTTACCTTGCTTTTGCACGTAGCCAGCGTCTCTAAGAAGGCCGATTGCCTTTCTCAGGTTGGCACGCTCCTGACGGGAATCTTCGGATACCGGGTTCTCGTAGGGCTCTGTAAAGACGGCTTCAGGCACTGGCGCTTTCAAAGACTTCAGAATTTCCAGCTCACGCCCTTCTGGCAGGCCTGCAGATGCGAGCTTTGTTCCGTCGAAGTAGCTGGTGAAACGGCTGTATTGATCAAAGAAGATCGTGCGGTTCATTTCCTGGAAATTCAAAGCATAGTTCAATGCCCGGCGCACGCGGCGATCCTGAAACTTCTCTTTGCGGGTGTTGAGAATAAAGCCCAGCATCAAGCCACTACCACGATACGTCTGCGGGAATTTTTCCAGCACGACATGGTTGGCTTTTACGGCAGGAATATCATAGGCCGTTGCCCAGTTCTTTGCCGTGGTTTCCGTGCGCCAGTCAAAACGGTCAGCCTTAAAGGCTTCAAGTTGCACGGTTTCGTCGCGGTAGTAATCGTAGGCGATTGTGTCGAAGTTGTTGGAGCCAACATTCACATTCAGATCTTGCCCCCAATAGTCGTCAACGCGCTCAAATGAGATTGAACGCCCTGGTACGACTTCTCCAATACGGTACGGACCAGAGCCGAGAGGCACTTCCAAGGTACTTCTGGAAATGTCACGCGCATTTCCAGAGGCATCTTTCTCATTCCACCAATGCTTTGGCATGATGTAGAGAGAACCAAGGATTTGCGGGGCTTCTCTGTTACCCGGTTTATCGAAGTTGAAGCGGATCTCTGTCGGGTTCAGAATGTCATAGCCCGTAACATGACGATAATAGTATTTTCTGGAAGGATCTTGCGTGGTCCACTGATCGAATGACCATCCCACATCTTCTGTGGTGATTGGCTTGCCATCGTGCCAGCGTGCATCAGGGCGCAAGCGATAGACCACCCACGCAAAGTCCTCGGGATACTTCATCGCATCAGCGATCAAGCCATATTCAGTCGAGGACTCGCTCATTGATGGGGTCATCAGGGTATCGTAGATGAGGCCCAGTCCACCTGCACGAATGCCCTTTGATGCCACAAGGTTCAAACTGTCAAAGGTGCCGGTTGCCGAGAGCCGCACCCTGCCCCCTTTGGGAGCATCTGGATTGACATAGGGGAAGTGCGCGAAACCTTCCGGCATCTGGGGAGCGCTGATGAGGGAGTCTGCATACCGCCATCCAGGCTCACTGGTTTCAGCAATTGCTGCGGAGGATGTCAGGCTTGCAATGGCAAGCGCCAAACCTGTCAGTGAGCTATATAGTCTGGTACGCACAGCATTCCTCCATAAATACAATCAGTAGTTCTAGCGTAGAAAAAACACCACGCGCTGAAAATTGAACTTTTCTTGCAGCTTTCAGCCAAACTTAAACTAAGATTACGGCTGAAAACACTTCCGCTACAACGTCTTTTGCCAAGATGACAAAAATTTAACTGGAAGAAACGAGGAAAAGGTTAGCATTCACGCAAATTCAGACAATAAAAAAGCCGGGATCAAATCCCGGCTCT
Organism: Pseudovibrio sp. Ad26; assembly: GCF_001623285.1. Classification (NCBI taxonomy): domain Bacteria; kingdom Pseudomonadati; phylum Pseudomonadota; class Alphaproteobacteria; order Hyphomicrobiales; family Stappiaceae; genus Pseudovibrio; species Pseudovibrio sp. Ad26. Next base: position 180,151 of record NZ_LMCE01000008.1, on the reverse strand, counting down.
TTAACAATTCTACCCTCACATATGTTGGAGGGATATCAATTCAATATTAATTGATCGGTACTGGGTTGTCTGAAAGTGAACGCAGGTAAGCGATCAGGTCAGCACGTGGCTTGTCTTTCTTCAGACCAGCGTAGCCCATGGATGTACCAGAAACATGTTTCTTAGGTGCTTTGATGAACTCGTTGAGCTGCTCAAAGGACCACTCAGGATTGTTTGCCGCAAATTCCTGCATCGCTGAGGAATAAGAGAAGCCATCATGAGATGCAGGTGAGCGACCTACAACACCCCAGAGGCCCGGGCCAACTTTGTTTTTTCCACCCTGATCGAAGGTGTGACAAGCTGCACATTTTTTAGCTTGTTTCGCACCAGCATCCGCAGAAGCAGTGGTGAGCAGCTCTTCAATTGAGACGACCTTGACTTCTTCCGCAGCTTCATCACCTGCACCGTTGTCGGCACCAGCGACTTCAATCTCAAAACCGCGTTTCTCGTTTCCATGAGGCGCAAAGATGACTTCCGTCAAAACATTCAGGCCCATGAATACAACCAAGGCGAACAGAATTGCGCCGGCAATTTTGTTCAGTTCAAACGAATTCATAGCTCACACGCTCCGAATATTTGGTTAGGCTAGCCTTCATGCAGCAGGCACGGCACCTAACTCGATATGTGTATTTTGCTGGGAAACTACAGTTATTTTCGGGCACTTGTCCATAATTTAATTAGTGTTTTTCCTAGGACTTTTGCAGTGATGTGGACCACAGGTTGATGTTTGAGAGCTCAAAAAACCAAGGAACACAACAACTCTCGCCGGTCAGCAGTTTAAAATGGCTATAAACTACTGATTTATTCGAGGATATCCCGCTCAGGCCAATTCAGATTGCAGTGAAGGCGCAGCGCAACCAATTTACCTGAACTCAAGAGAATGCGACAAAATATCACACCAAAGCGCTTTTAGATCTGGGGATTTCATTGCAGAGCGCTCAACAGGACCGCAAACGCGTTCATTCTTGAGGTCTTTTCACCTTAAGTTTCGCCTCTGAGTATTATTAAGGTTTGCAATCCCTCACATCTAGGGCAATTTGTGCGAGGGGCTTTTTCGCGACTGTTGGCGAAGCCTCAAATGTATCAGGTTTCTAAATTGCCGTGAGTATAGTGATGTCAGATCAGCGCAAAGTCGTGTTTCAAGGAGAAGTGGGAGCTAACTCCCATATGGCGTGCAACGCCGTTTACCCAGAGTACCAAGCTATCCCTTGCGCGACTTTTGAAGACTGCTTCCACGCGATCGAGACCGGAGAAGCAGAACTTGGCATGATCCCGATCGAAAATTCGGTCGCGGGACGCGTTGCAGACATTCACCACCTGCTTCCTCGCAGCAATCTGCACATTATCGGCGAATACTTCATGCCGATTCGGTTTCAGCTGATGGGCATCAAAGGTACCAAGCTGGAAGAGCTGAAGAGTGTTCAAAGCCATATCATGGGACTTGGACAATGCCGAAACTTCATTCGCGATCATAACCTTAAGCCGATTATTGGCGCTGACACAGCTGGATCCGCACGCCAGGTTGTTGAAGGCGGCGACAAAACAATCGGGGCCTTTGCTCCAGAGCTTGCCGCTGATGTTTATGGTCTGGATATCCTCGCACGTGATTGTGAAGACGCTGCCCATAACACGACCCGTTTCGTGATCCTCTCTCGCGAGAAAAAGCAGACTGCGAACACTGGCCAGCCGATCATCACGACCTTCATTTTCCGTGTTCGAAACGTTTCTGCTGCTCTTTACAAAGGGTTAGGCGGTTTCGCGACCAACAACGTCAACATGACGAAGCTGGAATCCTATCAGCTTGAAGGTCAGTTTTTCGCGTCCATGTTTTACGCAGATATTGAAGGACACCCAGAAGAACCCAACGTAGCCCTTGCACTTGAGGAGCTGGCGTTTTATTCGACTGAACTGAATATTCTTGGGGTGTACAACGCTAGCCCGTTCCGCGAAAAAATTCGGGAACCTGAGGCTAACCGTGCTTTGCGTCCTACACCAGGGAAATAACAGTTGTAGGCCTTGCTCCAACGGTGAGTCACCTATGTATCGTTCCGGGCGCTTGTGATCCGGGCTAGTTACAAGGACTTTACATGTCTGAATTCAAGTTTGATGCATTGTGCATCGGCAATGCAGTCACTGACGTCTTCTCTCATGTGGAAGATAACTTTCTCGTTGAGCAATCTCTAGTTAAGGGATCTATGCGCCTCATTGATACTGATGAAGCGCTGCGGCTTTACGATAAGATGGGCCAAACAACCCGCATTTCCGGCGGAAGTGCCGGGAACACGGCAGCTGGCATCGCATCTTTGGGCGGCAAACCGGCTTATTTTGGCAAAGTGGCCGACGACGAAATAGGTGAAGTTTATCGCCATGATATGAATAGTATCGGCGTTCACTTCAAAACCGGACCTTTGCGTGATGACTTGCCTTCCAGTCGGTCCATGATCCTGATTACGCCTGATGGTGAGCGGACCATGAACACCTATCTGGGTGCAGCGACCAAGCTGACTGCGTTTGATATCGACCGCGACGTGGTTGCCAATTCTGCGATCACCTACATGGAAGGTTATCTCTGGGACGAAGAAGCGGCGAAAAATGCGTTTCTTGAAGCTTCCAAGATTGCCCATGAAGCAGGGCAGCTGGTGTCTCTTTCGTTGTCAGACAGCTTCTGCGTTGATCGTTTCCGGGATGAGTTCCTGGAGCTGATCCGCGAAGACAAAGTCGACATTCTGTTTGCCAATGAGCATGAGCTCAAAGCGCTCTACCAGACCTCTGACATTGAAACTGCGATTGCGATGGTGCGCGAGGATTGCACACTGACCGCGCTGACATTGGGCTCAGAAGGCGCTATGGCGATTTCTCGCGAGGAAACTGTACATGTGCCAGCTTCCGCGATTATTGGCGGTGTGCGTGACCTGACAGGCGCTGGAGACCTGTTTGCGTCTGGCTTCCTGTTTGGTCTGGCGCGTGATTTCAGCCTGAGCGATTGTGCTGAGCTGGGTTGCCTTTGTGCTGGTGAGGTTATCAGCCACGTTGGTGCGCGCCCTGAAAAGCCGCTTAACCAGATTGCAGAGCAGACTGGCTTCACTCTTAAAGCCTAGCACACTGCGAACTGAAAATATCAATTCAGGCGGCTTACGGGCTGCCTTTTTTATTTGCTGATCTGCTGAATATCCTCTGCGCTGTTTACCTTAAAGAAGAGCGGCTGTGCGGTGCCGATGTGCATGCGCTCGGTCTCTTTTTGATTAAGCTTGCAAATCTTCGAGATCAGTCCTCGAATTGTGTTCCGGTGCGAGGAGATGATGACGTTTTTTCCATTCATCAGCTGAGGCAGAACACGGTGCTTGAACACACCATGGGCTCTGTTGGCCGTCATCTCCACACTTTCACCACCGGGTGGCACAGCGTGCAATGAATGGCGCCATTGGTGCACTTGCTCCGCACCGTGTTCCTGAACCGCGCTTTCGATAGGAATGCCTGTGAGATCACCATAGGCCCTTTCATTGAAGAGCTTGTCCTCAATGACATGCAGATGAGATTGCTCAGCTTCTTCAAGGATGAGATCCAGTGTTTTGCGGGCGCGCCTAAGGCCTGATGAATAGGCCAGATCGAACTGGATTGCCTGAGAATGGAGAGTACGACCTGCGTTTCGGGCCTCTTCAATGCCTTTGGCACTCAGCTCAGGATTGGCCTGTCCTGAGAAAACCTTCAGCGCATTCCATTCGCTTTGCCCGTGGCGCACCAACACCAACAATCCCATAAAACACGCCTCTCAGATCTTCTGTGTGTGCGTGTCTTATATAGGTTCAATTGCAGCTCTAAACCCGACTTTCGTTAAAACATCCAATGATGATTTCAGGCAGGCTCCAGAATATTGGTGGGCAAACCGTCCAGACTTGTGGCGTTGTGCTTGCGCCAGTAGTTCTCCAGCTCCTCACGATCCATCGTCTCGTAGTAAGGCAGGAATTCCTTTTCAACCCGCGTATCGACCAAATCCATGCGCGGGACTGTTGAGCCGCAAGACGTCTGAATGAGTTCGATATCAAGGTCGAAGATTTGTCTGCACCCCGGCAGGTCGGGGAACTGAGCGACCAGTTTGGCCCAGTCCTCATCTCTTGGATGAATGACCTTTGCCGTTCCGAACACCCGAAGCGTGAGGCGTTGCTCGCCGAACGAACAGAACATGAGCGTCATGCGGCCATCATCTTGCACGTGGGTGGCTGTTTCATTGCCAATACCGGTCAGGTTCAGCCAGATGATGCGCTCGTCACTTAAAACCCTGAGGGTATCCATGCCTTTGGGGGACAGGTTGATATGCCCTGTGGCAGCAGCTGTTGCGACGAAGAACATTGATTGCTCTTCGATGTGCTGACGAAATCTGCGGTTCAAATTTTTGGCTACGATCATCGGCTTTCTGATGCCTTTTCAGGAGCGACTAGTCGGCGACTGCATATTGAGTGTTGATGCGGCGCTGTTCGCTGGCGTAGCTGCCAGAACGCCCGCCATTGCGTTTGTCGTAACTTCTTGCCCAGGCCTGCCAGAACTCTTGGGAGCTGCCGTCCATCTCGGTGATTTCCGGTTGGACAATCGGTGTCTTCGGCAGGATCGTGTTGGGCAACTGCACGACCTGCAACAAAGGCCGGTGGCGTGGGAAGCTGATTGGGACATCCTGTTTGCGAAGCTTGATATTGATGAAGAGCGGTGAACAGAACCAGCTGGAGTCAATCATCGCTTCAAAGCAATCATAGCCTGCATTGGACGGCAGGTTGATTGGGCCGCGGACCCAATGGCACTGACCTTCATCGCCGATCAGGCTGTAACCAGCGCCGATCTGAACGATGTCGCCTTCAGGAAACACATCCAGGAATGGGGGGTAGTAATCCTCCAGCCCTTCCGGACAGGAGCTTTGGTAATCTTCCACGAAGTCTGTAAGATACAACCGATCCAGCAGGGTCCACTCGCCGTCGGCGCCAAGCCGATAGAGGACCTCAGATCCGGTCCACATCAGATAAAAATCTACTGGCGGATAAACATAGTAGCCCTGACGCGAAGCAGTAAGGAGGGGTTCACAATACTTCATTGCCCGGGCTGGCATCATGCCAAGGTTCGTTCCATCTGCCTTAACAACGTCCGGGGCAGATTTGACCATTCTTACAAACTTCACAGGAATTCCCTCGCAGATAAAACACTCTGCAAAAATGAAGCGAGGCAGCCTAAACTGCCTCACACATTAAATTATTTTGGTTTTTTCTCTTCATCTTTTGGAGCAAGGCCACCATTCAACTTTGCTGGCTTTGCTTGAGCAGATGCTGGGCGACCGTCGTTTGCTACTGAAAACTTCATAGGTTGTCCTCTCAATTAATATATTAATGCGGTCATACATTTTCTGTATGCATGGAGAGGCTTGCATCGAATCTTACGTAGCGCAAGGCAAATAATAATGACGCATGCATTATCTATTATTGATAATTTTAAGTGTATTTAATTTCACATACTTAGTATTTTAACAAAGACTATTTGTGTGAATAATATTTATATTTTTACAATTCTAATTCAGCCATTCCAGAGCAGCTCAACTCAGCCAAATAAAAAAGCGGCCCGAAGAGCCGCTTTTTATGATTCTGAATTTTGAGGGTGGCTTAAACTTCTGCCAGGTCCTCAACAGAAAGAACCTTACCTTCTTCATCAAGGCGATAAACAACAGGCTTGCCTGTGCCGAGCTCGCGCTTGAGGATTTCTTCAGGTGAAAGTCCTTCAAGTTCCATGATGAGGGAACGCAGGGAGTTGCCGTGTGCAGCAACAATCACGCGATTGCCTTCGAGAACTTTAGGAAGAATGTCAGAACGGTAGTAAGGCAGGGTGCGCTCTGCAGTCATCTTCAGGCTTTCACCACCTGGAGGAGGAACGTCGAAAGAACGACGCCAGATATGAACCTGCTCTTCACCAAATTTCTGACGAGCTTCATCTTTGTTCATGCCGGTGATGTCACCGTAGTCACGCTCATTCAGAGCCTGATCTTTTGATGTTGGCAGGTCTTCCTGACCAAGCTCACCAAGGATCAGCTTAAGAGTGTGTTGAGCGCGCAGCAGGTCAGAAGTGAACGCCAGATCAAATGTCAGGTTCATTTCTTTGAGTTTTTTACCGGCTGTTGTTGCTTCTTCAACACCCTGTTCTGTCAGGTCTGGGTTTTTCCAGCCGGTGAACAGGTTTTTCAAATTCCATTCGCTTTGTCCGTGACGGACGAGAACCAAAAGGCGTTCCATTAAGCTCTCCTAAGGAGGTTATGTTTGCTTGAAAACAGTTGTCTTGGAAGGACTGTTTCAAGTCTCATTTCACATGTCTTGCTCATCGCTCATCAGAGCACGTCGCGTTCATGTACGTTTGCGCATCGCGCTCCAACATCTTTGTTGGAGCGAAGTCTTGTCATTTGATTGGACCCAATCAAACAGAACACGCTCTAGCAAGCATGCATTGTGTGTCACTCATCATTCAGGCCGAGAACATCAGCCATTGAGTACAGGCCCGGTTGCTGATTGTGTGCCCAGAGGGCTGCTTTCACGGCACCGCGAGCAAACAGTTGTCTATCCGTTGCGATATGTGAGAGATCTATACGCTCTCCCTCGCTCGCAAACATCACCGTATGTTCACCTACGACAGATCCACCTCGCAATGTTGCAAAGCCGATGTCGCCTCTTTTCCGTGCACCCGTAATGCCGTCTCGTGTGCGAACACTATGGGTTTCAAGATCAATCCCCCGGCCTTCAGCTGCTGCCTCACCCAACAGCAATGCTGTTCCTGATGGGGCATCAACTTTATGCCGATGATGCATTTCCAGGACTTCGATATCGAAATCTTCATCCAGAGCTGCAGCGGCCTTTTTAATGAGGCATGCGAGCAGGTTAACACCTAGGCTCATATTGCCTGATTTTACAATGCGGGCTGATGTCGCGGCGTGAGCAAGCTCGGTAGATTGGGCAGACGTCATTCCCGTTGTGCCGATAATGTGCGCAATAGAATGACGCGCTGCAGCTTCTGCAAATTCAACCGTTGCCTCTGGCACGGTGAAGTCCAGCACGCCATCAGCATCAGCAAATGCAGCCTCAAGATCATCGGTGATTGCAACCCCGAGTTTACCGCATTCTGCGAGTTCGCCAGCATCTGTGCCCAGAAACTGGGAGTGTTTGCGCTCGATCGCGGCTGACACCACAACTCCGTCCATTTCGGTCACTGTGCGTACCAGTGCACGCCCCATTCGGCCTGCTGCGCCTACAACAACCAGTCGCATGTCACTCATCACGTCCCCCAAGTCTACGAAAGCCCCTCAAATTATAGTGTGGAGGGGTATAGCAGGCGCACTAAAGAGTTTCAAACTCATATGGCAGTTGGTGTCCTTGAGTTTGCTCTGTCTCGCGAAGGTGGTTCTCGTTTTATGCATGTTCGCAGACAGCCTGACGTGCGTAAAAATCTGAAAAAACTTATCCCCCTGCCCTCAACCACGCTTATTCTCAGTTTTGTGCTCACGTATTCGGGCAGCTGATGGACCGTCCATCAGTGCGGCGTGGGCTGGGCGGGGCTACCGGATGAAGTAACGCATCACCCGGCGGGTTCGTTGAAACACCCCTTGAAAGTCTTTAGTGCAGGGACCAAGCGGAAGCTGGTCACCCGATGGGCGTCTACACTGGCAGGCGTTTAGCTATCACCTACACTCACATTTGCCTCTGGCCGGCGTGCTTGTTGCTGATGGTGCCTGCTCCCAATGCCTTTCGGAGGAGATCTTGTTTCATACAAAAACGCCCGGGCAAGGCGAGCAGCCAATGCCGAAGAAACTAATTTACTTACAATGCGCAGGCACTGCCTGCTCGCCTTGCTCACTCCCGAACTTTCGGGGTTCAACTCAACACCGCCGGCAAAGCTGCGCGGTGCTAAAACTGCTCCAGCTATGAGGAATTCTCAAGTCCACCTGAATAGAAACCCGCGTGGAGCTCATATTCTTGCGCTAAGATAGCGGATAGCTTACTCAGAGTACGGTGTGTTCACACCATGCACGCATCAGACTCTAAATCTTTGTTTTAACGCGTACTCCTGCTCGAAAACCAAGATCTGTTTTCGAGAATGCGCTCTCATCTTTACAGAACTTAAAAATGCAGCAGGGTTGCGTTTTCACGCGTTTCCGAGACCCTGGCAGCTGCTCCCGCAAGGGGATACTATTATGGATAATATTCGCGGCAGCGCCTGGATGGTGCTTGCAATGCTGGGGTTTGCCATTGAGGATACGCTGCTTAAGACGGCGACGGCTTCAGTGCCCGTTGGGCAAACACTGATGTTGTTTGGTATCGGCGGCACATTCGGCTTTTTGCTGTTGACCTGGAGACGCGGTGAACGGGCTTTTACGCCGGAAGCGTTGAAGGCAACACTTTACACGCGTGCGATTTTTGAGATTACGGGGCGGCTGTTTTTCCTGCTGTCACTGGCACTGAACACGCTTTCCAGCACCTCTGCTATTCTTCAAGCCACTCCAATTACAGTCACTCTGGGCGCTGCCGTGTTGTTTGGCGAGCGCGTGAACTGGCAGCGGTGGCTTGCGATCCTGATCGGTTTCATCGGCGTGCTGATGATCATCCAACCAAGTTCAGAGAGCTTTCAGGTGACCTCAATCCTCGCCATCATCGGCATGATCGGCTTTGCTGGTCGTGATCTGGCAACGCGAGCGGCTCCTCCTGCCCTTTCCAACATGCAGCTTGGGGTTTACGGCTTTGCGGTGCTTATCCCAACTGGTGCAGCTTACTCATTCTGGTCTGGCGGGTTTGTCTGGCCGGATCTCTTCAGCGGATTGGTCATCGCTGCGGGCACTCTTGTCGGCATTGGCGCTTATTATTCGCTGACTGTCGCCATGCGCACCGGGCTGGTATCAGTCGTCACCCCCTTCCGATATTCCCGATTGCTTTTCGGCCTCCTGCTTGGCTTCCTGATTTTTGATGAGACCGCAGACGCCATGACACTGGTAGGCTCCGCGATTATCGTATTGAGCGGGCTGTATATTCTGGCAGGCCACTCACGACTTAAAGCGCAGACCTCTAAGGGGCTGAGGGAGCGAGCTTGAAACGAAAAAAAGGCCGATCCATTTCTGGACCGGCCTTTTTGAACTTAGCTAGAAAAGCTTAGTCTTTTGCAGGAGCTGGTGCAGCTTCTTCGCGAGGAATTTCCTTACCAGTTTCCTGATCGACAACTTTCATGGAAAGGCGAACTTTACCGCGCTCATCAAAGCCCATCAGCTTAACGAAGACTTTGTCGCCTTCTTTGATCACGTCAGTTACTTTCGCAACTTTGCGTGGAGCCAGCTGGGAGATGTGAACCAGACCGTCGCGTGCGCCGAAGAAGTTTACGAATGCACCGAAGTCAACAGTCTTAACGACTGTGCCTTCGTAGATTACGCCAACTTCTGGCTCAGCAGCGATGGAGTTGATCCAGTTTAGAGCAGCTTTAATCGCTTTACCGTCAGAAGAAGCCACCTTAACGGTGCCGTCGTCTTCGATGTTCACCTTCGCGCCGGTCTTTTCAACGATCTCGCGGATAACTTTACCGCCAGAACCGATCACTTCACGGATCTTGTCTACTGGGATCTTGATCACTTCGATGCGTGGAGCATGCTCACCCAGCTCAGAACGAGCTTCGGTGATTGCATTTGCCATCTCATCAAGGATGTGAACGCGACCACCTTTAGCCTGCTCCAGAGCAACAGTCATGATCTCTTCGGTGATACCGTCGATCTTGATGTCCATCTGCAGCGCAGTGATGCCGTTTGCAGTACCTGCAACTTTAAAGTCCATATCGCCGAGGTGATCTTCGTCGCCAAGGATATCGGAGAGAACTGCGAAGCGCTCGCCTTCCTTGATGAGACCCATTGCGATACCAGCCACAGGAGCCTTCAGAGGAACACCAGCGTCCATCAGGGACAGGGATGCACCACAAACGGAAGCCATGGAGGAAGAACCATTGGACTCAGTGATTTCGGAAACAACACGCAGGGTGTATGGGAAATCATGGTGTGCAGGCAGCATTGGGTTAACAGCGCGCCATGCCAGTTTACCGTGACCGATTTCACGACGTCCTGGGGAACCCATGCGACCAGCTTCACCTACAGAGTATGGAGGGAAGTTGTAGTGCAGCATGAATGCAGACTTGGTGGTGCCTTCGAGCTTGTCAACGAACTGCTCGTCTTCACCAGTACCCAATGTTGCAACAACCATTGCCTGAGTTTCACCGCGTGTGAACAGGGCAGAACCGTGTGCACGTGGCAGCATGCCAACTTCAGAAACGATAGAGCGAACAGTGGAAAGGTCACGGCCATCGATACGGGAACCAGTATCCAGGATACGGCCACGAACGATTGCAGCTTCTGCCTTTTTGAACAGGTCAGAGATGACAGTCGCGTCAGGAGCGCCTTCTTCACCAGTTACAAGAGCTGCAACAACTTTCGCCTTCACAGCATCAACAGCGTTTTTACGCTCTGTTTTCACAGTGATGGAGTAAGCAGCGCCAAGCTCTTCAGCAGCCAGTTCCTGAACTTTTCCGAACAGATCAGAATGATCTGGCAGGTTCAGTTCACGTGGCTCTTTAGCAGCTTTTTCAGCCAGCTGGATGATAGCGTCGATCACTGGCTGGAAGCCTTTGTGACCGAACATCACAGCGCCGAGCATTACTTCTTCGGTCAGTTCCTGAGCTTCGGACTCAACCATCAGAACAGCGTCATTCGTACCTGCAACAATCAGGTCCAGATCGGTTTCTTCCATCTGGTCAACTGTTGGGTTCAGAACGTATTCGCCGTTGATGTAACCAACACGAGCGCCACCGATTGGGCCCATGAATGGAACGCCGGAGATGGTGAGTGCTGCGGATGCGCCAACCATTGCCAGAATGTCTGGAGCGTTCTCGAGGTCATGAGACAGAACAGTAAGAACAACCTGAGTTTCGTTCTTGTAACCATCTACGAACAACGGACGGATCGGACGGTCAATCAGACGGGATGTCAGGGTCTCGTGCTCGGAAGGACGGCCTTCGCGCTTGAAGAAGCCACCTGGAATGCGGCCAGCAGCGTATGCCTTTTCCTGATAATTTACGGTAAGTGGGAAGAAATCCTGACCTGGCTTTGCGGTCTTCGCGGACACGACTGTCGCGAGAACTTTTGTCTCGCCGTATGTTGCGATGACTGCGCCGTCTGCCTGACGGGCAACCTTGCCGGTTTCAAGGATGAGCGGACGTCCGCCCCAATCTACTTCCACGCGATGTATATCAAACATATCTTTATCCTAACGTTCGCCTCAGTGCCTGATGGTCGTCATCAAACTTGAGGCTGTCATTTGCCGGCAATGCGCGCACCAACTCCTTGAGTACCAAGGGCGCGATGCCTTTTCAGGTCGAACGATTGCAGGCAAGACAGCGAGAAGCTTTTGTTTGATTGTGCGTACCTTTGACCAAAAACCGGTCTCCACTTTTGGGAGATACGCTGTAAGCTTCTGGCAATCCTGCCAGGTCTTCATTCGCCTGCGTTCATTCTGGAAGAGAACGATCTGATCCAGAATATACCTCTCGCAATTTCCCGAAATACCTTGGAAATAGGAGAGGGTAAGGAAAACGCGGCGAGCTTTCGCTGCCGCGCTTTGAATTCTTCGTCTTAGCGACGAATGCCCAGACGCTCGATCAGGGACTGGTAACGAGCAACGTCTTTACCCTTAACGTAGTCAAGGAGCTTACGACGAAGTGCAACCATTTTAAGAAGACCACGACGTGAGTGGTTGTCTTTCTTATGACCCTTGAAGTGGTCAGTCAGAACTGTAATGCGGTGCGTAAGGATAGCAACCTGTACTTCCGGAGAGCCAGTGTCACCTTCTTTGATCGCAAATTCTTTGATCAGTTCAGCTTTTTTTTCAGGCGTAATCGACATCGATTTTTCCTTATCTAATGGCAGTCATACTGCCTCTTATTAAATACCCATAAGGCATGCGCTCTTTTACAGAGCTATGTGCTGAGCTCGGGCCGTGCCAAGATGTCGTCTAGCAGGGTCAGGCCAACACATAATAACCGGGCAAGCAGTAGCTTCCCAGCGGCGGGACTATGACTGAAAAACTCTCAAAAAACCAGAAGAATCTTGAGAGGCTTGCAGCCATAAATCCCAGTAGAACAGTTTGCCTTTCAGCGATCGTCCCCCGCGATGATTTACATTCACGTGTGGCGCTCCACTTTCAGAAAGGCTTCAGAGATTGAAAACTCGCTTTGGCTTGAACTGACCTTTTGAGACTTCACCAAAGGCAATCAGCTTGCCTCCAGAAACCACATAGATTTCCTCGGGCCCAATCGGTGCATTCGCACCACGTAGTAAAACAGGATTACCACGCTTTACCTTCGCAGCAGCATCAGAGGTGATTGGCACCTCTGCAAACTGATGGAGTGCGACTTCAACTGGCTTGATGTGTCCGATCAGTTCTGAATTTTCGTGGGGGTCGAGAACAGGTGGCTCTTCCCCTTCTTCAACTTCTACCGCCATAGTTTCTTTAGCAGCACGAAGTTCATCCAGAGTAACCATCTGTTCTTCACCGAATGGTCCTACCAGTAACCGGCGCAAGTCAGTGACATAGCCACATGTGCCAAGGCGTTCACCAAGGTCACGGGCCAGTGAGCGAACATAGGTTCCCTTGCCGCATTCAGCTTCAAAAACCGCACGGTTTTCATCTGGACACTCGACCAGATCCAAGCGATGCACCACAATCGTACGTGCATCCAGCTTTACGTCTTCGCCTTCCCGGGCAAGATCGTAAGCGCGGTTTCCGTCAACTTTGATTGCTGAGAAAATTGGCGGAACCTGCTCAATGGCGCCACGGAACTCAGGCAGAACCGCCAGGATCTCATCTTGTGTCGGACGGACGTCGGAGGTCTTGACCGGTTCGCCTTCAGCATCATCAGAGGTGGTTTGCGTGCCCCAGGTCACCTCAAAGCGGTAAACCTTGCGTCCATCCATGATGTATGGAACTGTTTTGGTGGCCTCCCCAAAGGCGATCGGCAGACAGCCGGTCGCAAGCGGATCAAGCGTTCCTGCGTGTCCAACTTTTTCAGGATGAAAAATCCTCTTCAACTGCCCCAATGCATCATTGGAGGTCAGGTTTAGAGGTTTATCCAACACAAGCCATCCGTTTACAGGGAAACGGGGTCTACGTCGCTGCTGTTTGCGCGCCATACTTCTCAGCTCTTAATTCTTTGCATGCGTTGCGCTTCTGAGCGCGTACTCTGGTCTGAAACCCACGACTTCTTCTTTGGCAATCTGCTCTGTAAAGCTTAGTCGCGGTTATCACCTTGATCATCATCGTCATCGATGCCGCCATCAGCAAAGTCCTTGCGGATGCCAGGCTCATGCAGCAGTCGAGTGATTAGATCATCGTCGTCAAAACGCGTATCGGCTACAAAACGTAGATCACAAGTGTATTTCATCGTGACGCGTCGAGCGACTTGTCCACGAAGGTATTTTGCGTTGCGTTTAAGTGCAGCGAGGACAACGTCAATATCGCGACCACCCATAGGCATGACGAGAACGTCAGCCCATCTTAGATCAGGCGACATGCGTACTTCCGGGACCGTGATAATAACACCATCTAGGTCAGGATCGGTGATCCGACCACGTGTCAGAATGTCTGACAGTTCTTTGCGGACAATCTCACCTACACGCAACTGGCGCTGAGACGGCTGACCTGCAAATTCATCGCGTGCTTTTGCCATTTTTATCTCTCAATTTGCTTTGAGTTTGGAACAACAGAGCGCCGACGGGGATAAATCCGCGCCGGCGCTGCTGAATGTTCATTTCGCTCGTTTAGCTCTTCACTCTGTTAGAGGGAGCGAGCGATCTCTTCTACCTGGAAGCACTCGATGACATCACCGACGCGCATATCCTTGTAGTTTGTGAAGTTCATGCCGCATTCAACACCGGATTCAACTTCTTTGACTTCGTCTTTGAAGCGCTTAAGTGTACCCAGCTCACCTTCGTGGATGACGACGTTGTCACGCAGCAAGCGAACCTGTGCGCCACGCTGAACGACACCTTCGGTGACCAGACAACCTGCAACACGACCAATTTTGGTGATGTTGAAGATTTCTTTGATGTCTGCGTAACCGAGGAAGGTTTCGCGACGTTCTGGAGCAAGCATGCCAGACATAGTGGACTTCACATCGTCGATGAGGTCGTAAATCACGCTGTAGTAGCGGATTTCGACGCCTTCGCGACGTGCAGCTTCCTGAGCCTGTTTGTTTGCACGAACGTTGAACGCCATGATTGGTGCTTTGGACGCAATCGCCAGAGTGATGTCGCTCTCGGTGATACCACCAACGGAAGCTGCCACAACACGTGCGCCGACTTCGTCGTTGCCAAGTTCTTCAAGCGCACCCTGGATTGCTTCGGCGGAACCCTGCACATCGGATTTTATGATGAGCGGGAATTCTTTTTTGCCTTCTTCCTGCAAGCCCTTCATCATCGCTTCCAGAGAGCCACGAGACCCAGCAATACGTGCCGCCATCTTGTCGCGCTTCTGGCGGTGACGATATTCGGAAATCTCGCGAGCACGGCCTTCGTTTTCTACAACTGCAACCATGTCACCAGCGGATGGTGTCGCCTGGAAGCCAAGAACTTCAACCGGTTTGGAAGGACCAGCTTCCTTAACTGGCTTGCCATTCTCATCAAGCATCGCACGAACACGACCCCATTCGGAACCAGCAATGACAACATCACCAACCCGGAGTGTACCCTTCTGAACCAGAACAGTAGCAACTGGACCGCGACCTACGTCAAGCTTAGCTTCGATAACGGTACCTTCAGCGGAACGGTTAGGGTTAGCTTTCAGCTCAAGAACCTCGGCCTGCAGCAGGATCATTTCGATCAGCTTATCAAGGTTAGTGCCTTCTTTAGCAGAGACCTCAACATCGATAACGTCACCACCCATGGTTTCTACAACGAGATCTTCACGAAGAAGGTCGTTGCGAACGCGGGAAGGGTCAGCGCCTGGCTTATCCATTTTGTTGATCGCGATGATGAGCGGAACGCCAGCAGCTTTTGCGTGAACAATAGCTTCTTTGGTTTGTGGCATCACACCATCATCAGCAGCAACAACGAGGATCACAACATCAGTGGACTTAGCACCACGAGCACGCATCTGAGTAAATGCTGCGTGACCAGGGGTATCGATGAAGGTGACCTTCTGGCCATTCTGCTCGACCTGATATGCACCGATATGCTGTGTAATGCCGCCAGCTTCACCGGAAGCAACGTTTTCCTTGCGGAGCGCATCGAGAAGGGACGTCTTACCATGATCAACGTGACCCATGATTGTAACAACCGGTGGACGGTTGGACAGATCAGTGTCGTTGTCTTCAACGGTGAAGAGACCTTCTTCAACGTCAGCTTCAGACACACGTTTTACGGTGTGACCCATCTCTGCGGCGATCAGTTCAGCGGAATCAGCATCGATCACGTCGTTGATTTTCATCATCTGACCCTGCTTCATAAGCAGTTTGATGACGTCAACAGCACGTTCAGACATACGCTGAGCAAGGTCCTGAATGGTGATCACTTCCGGAAGCACAACTTCACGCGCTACCTTCTCACGAACAACCTTTTGACCCTTACGTTTTTCTTTCTCACGACGACGGCGCATGGATGCCAGTGAACGATTACGACTTTCATCACCACCAGTGGCGCGGGTAATCGTTAGTTTTGACTTACGGCGGTCATCGTTGCCTTTAGGTGTTGGCTTAGCAGCCACAACAGGCTTTTTAGGACGTAGCGCAGGCTTTAGAGCCTTTTTGCTCACTTCCTTACCAGTTTCCATACTTTCTGCCGGAGCTGCAGAAATTCCACCTGGACGCCCGCCACCTGGACGAGGGCCATTCAGGTTTGGCGGCTTGCCATCACGCATTGGTGGACGACCACCACGATCACCACCTGGACGAGGACCACGATCACCTGCTGGGCGTGGACCACGGTCACCTGCCGGACGAGGACCACGGTCACCACCTGGACGAGGACCACGGTCACCTGCCGGACGAGGGCCACGATCACCTGCCGGACGAGGACCACGGTCACCACCTGGACGAGGACCACGGTCACCACTGCGCTGAGGACGATCACCGGAACGTGCCGGACGCTCTTCGCGCTGTGCAGGTTTTGGAGCTTCAGCAGCTTTTGCAGCCGCCTCAGCTTCACGCTTTGCTTTCGCTTCAGCTTCGGCCTTAGCACGTACAGCAGCTTCTTCAGCTTCGCGCTTAGCGCGAGCTTCGTCTTCTACACGTTGTTTTTCTGCTTCTACAGCGCGCTGTGCAGCCAAGATTTCCTGACGCTTCGCTTCCTCAGCGCGGCGTTTGGCATCTTCGACTTCGCGAACCTTAGCCATTTTAAGCGCTGCGAGACGTGCGTCTGCTTCGCCCTTAGTCAAGGTTTTCAGAACGGCACCACCGCCCTGACCGCCGCCGCCACCGCGACGCTGACCGCCACGTTGGCTGTTATTATTGTTACGGTTGCCACCGCGACCGCCGCCTTCACCGCGCTTCTGAGCATCACCCGCACCACGGCGAGCTTGCTGAGGACCGCGCTCTTGCTGCTGTCCCTGACGCTTTTCCGGGCGTGACTGGGAGGCTGCAGGAGTTGAAGAGGAAGCTGCAGCAGGTGCAGGTGCCGCGGAGCCTTCCTGGCCCGGCACAACTACACGGCGCTTCTTCTTTTCCACGACGACTGCCTTGGAGCGGCCGTGGGAGAAGCTCTGCTTAACAGTGCCCTTCTCAACACTGCCTCCGCGTTTGAGGCCCAGCGTTTTCTTTTCCCCGCCGGTGGGATTGTCGTGGTTGTCTTTGGTATCGCTCATATTGCCTTCAGTCCTGCGCCACTGCACCCTTTGTACCGTCGTCGTCAGCCATGACAGAAACTTCCCGGAATTGCGCAAGGCGTTGCGCGTGCTTCACGAAGTTTCTGCCTGCCTCGCCGGCCAGCAGTACAGCATGTATAACGTTATCCCGATCCAGATGCGTACTCATCTGTTCCGAGGTAAACAGGCGGATCACGCTGAGACGATCCACCTTGCCAAATCTAGAAGCGGCTAGGGCCGCCAACTTACGCACACCATCTTCAGAGGCTTCAGTGGCGTGCACCAGAGCAAGAACACTCTCCTTTTTGAGAGCTGCCTCGACTTTCGAAAAACCAACATGTAGGTTGCCAGCTTTTCGGCTCATGGACAGTGCGCCCAGAGCTGCCTGCTCCAGCAGTTTGTCGGTGTGGTCGGCCAAACCGTCTTCAGCGTTTACCTGCTCCTTAAAGCCTCTCGAGAAAGCGCGCCTTTTTATCGCTTCCTGCAAAACAGACTTCTTTGCCGACACCCAAACCCCACGTCCCGGGAGGGTGCCTTTCACATCAACTACAACAGTTTTGTCAGGAGCCATAACGAATCTGAGAAGGTCTGTCACCGGTAGAACTTCACGCGTTACCGCGCAGGTACGTTCTGTCGGCTCATTTTTTCTCGGCACTTCGTATTCCCAACCCTACTATTGTTGTTATTTTTCATTCAGTTACGGGGATGTAGAAACCCGCAGCCTTATGCTGCAACTTCAACACACCCCCGTATAAAACTTTTTTCTGCAGTCAAGCGGCTACAGATTATTCAGAGGACTGCTCGCCTTTTGCGTCTTCTGCACCGCTCTCTTGCGCCAATTCCTCGTCGGCGTCAACCACAGTCTCTTCAAATGTTTCGCCTTCGAAGTCTTCTTCTTCGACTTCCAGCTCTTCTTCAGAGACTTCCACAAGGTCTTCCGCAGAGATCCATCCAGCAGCAACACGTGCTGACATCACGACAGCTTCCGCATCAGCACGAGACAGATCGAAACTGCTCAGAGTACCTTCCACGCGAATGGTTTCTTTATCCTTGCGTTCCGTCCAGCCAACAAGGTCGTCAGCTGCACAGCCTGCGAGGTCTTCCATGGTTTTGATTTCGTCTTTACCCAATGCAACAAGCATTGCGGATGTAAGACCTGGGACCTGAACCAGCTCATCGGAAACACCAAGCTGACGACGCTCTTCTGCGAGTTTTGCTTCCTGCTCTTCCAGGTACTCACGTGCACGAGCTTGGATTTCGTCGGCTGTTTCTTCGTCGAAGCCTTCAATGGACGAGATTTCGTCGAGGTCAACGTACGCGACTTCTTCTACAGAAGTAAAGCCTTCTGATGCGAGAAGCTGAGAAACCATCTCGTCAACATTCAAGGTGTTCTGGAAGAGATCGGAACGAACCTGGAATTCTTTCTGGCGACGCTCGGACTCTTCCGCTTCCGTCATGATGTCGATGCCCCAGCCTGTGAGCTGAGAAGCAAGGCGTACGTTCTGACCACGGCGACCAATTGCCAGAGACAGCTGATCGTTAGGAACAACAACTTCGATACGCTCGGAATCTTCATCGAGAACAACCTTAGCAACTTCAGCAGGCTGAAGCGCATTTACGATGAAGGTTGCCGCATCATCATTCCAAGGAATGATGTCGATTTTCTCACCCTGAAGCTCACCAACAACAGCCTGAACACGGGAACCACGCATACCAACACACGCACCAACCGGATCAATGGAACTATCATTAGACAGGACTGCAATCTTAGCGCGGGAGCCTGGATCACGAGCAACAGCTTTGATCTCGATAACGCCATCATAGATTTCTGGCACTTCCTGCGCGAACAGTTTTGCCATGAACTGAGGGTGTGTACGAGACAGGAAGACCTGTGGACCACGCTGTTCGCGGCGCACATCAAAGATCAGCGCACGAATACGGTCACCATTGCGGAAGATTTCGCGCGGGATCAATTCATCACGACGAACGATTGCTTCACCCTTACCGGTGTCGACAACAACGTTGCCATATTCAACGCGCTTCACAACAGCATTGAGCACTTCACCAATACGGTCTTTAAACTCATCGTACTGCTGATCACGCTCAGCTTCGCGTACCTTCTGAACGATGACCTGCTTAGCGGACTGAGCAGCGATACGTCCGAAGTCGAGCGGTGGCAATGGATCTGCCATGAAATCGCCGACTGTTGCATCCGGGTTGCGCTCCTGCGCATCAACCAGAGCAATTTCAGTCGAAATGTTCTCGACAACCTCAACAACCTGCAGCAAACGCTGAAGACGGATTTCACCGGTTTTCGGATTAATCTCGGCACGAACTTCAGTCTCGGTGCCATAACGGGAGCGAGCGGCTTTTTGGATTGCATCCTCAAGAGCAGCAATCACAATGCTACGGTCGATCGACTTTTCGCGGGCGACCGCTTCAGCGATCTGCAGCAGCTCCAAACGGTTTGCGCTGATAGCCATTCCTCGTCAACTCCTTCCACGCCCTGCCTTCCTTCACACCAGCAGGAACATCAAAACAAAAGGGTGGCTCTTTAAAACCGGAACCGCCCATAACCCATTGCGCAACAAGAACAGCTAATCAGTGATTGAGGTAACTGTCGTCGTCCGTAGGCTCCCCACGGGCTGCTTTTGCGGCTTTATCGGCTTTCAATGCCGCATCGACCAGTTCATCAGTCAAAACCAATACGGCTGACCCAATCTCATCCAACGGAAGACGAGCTGCCTCATCCTGACCTTCCTGTACATCGGTCATTCTGATAAGCGCGCATCCATCTTCCACACCGATGATGTGTCCACGATATCTCTTACGCCCAGCTTGCGGCACAGACATTTCGATTTTCGCAACATGTCCGACCCAGCGCTCGAAATCGCCTGCGCGAACGAGTGGGCGGTCAATACCTGGAGATGAAATTTCGAGATGGTAGGCACCAGAGATTGGATCGTCCACATCCAGCGCCGGGGAAACTGCGTGGCTGATTTCTTCACAATCTTCAACAGCCATCGTCCCATCCGGGCGCTCTGCCATGATTTGAAGGGTGCAGCCATTGTTTCCGTTTACACGGATGCGCACCAGCCGATAGCCCAGATCAGCAACGACCGGCTCGACAATTTCAGCTACGCGGGCTTCTAGGCCCTTTTCCTTTATAATCCGGGGATCGGTTTCGTCCACTTGGTACCTATCGTCTTAATGCAAAGACATGCTTAGTGTCTTTGGCAGTTATTTCGGATACCTGAATTTCGACAGTCAGGCATCACTACCGACTTAGCTAATAAAAAAGAGCGGGTCCTTTCGGGGCCCACTCCTCAATGCTCTTAACTGAGCCGATAGAGAACTCTTGCTCTGCAATATAGTCATTTGACCACTGTATGCAACAGAAAATCAAAGATGAGCGCAGACAAAAGCGAGTCCCCTTTAGGTTTTCGTCTCTTGAACCCGTAAAAATGTCAGGTAACGGCCAATTCTACCTTCACGGTGCGCCTTGCGTTCGTACCGCGTACCTGGCCAATTACTCCATGGTGTACGCCAGTCAGAAGCACATTCGGCACCCCACTCAAAAGCCGGATGCCTGCGACAATGGGACAGCGTCCAATCCACATAGGTGTCGATATCGCTGGCAAATCGATATTCACAGCCCGGCTTTAGAGCACGTGCAATGCGCGTCAGATTGATCTGGTTCACAAAGCGACGCTTCCAGTGCTTCTTCTTTGGCCATGGATCTGGGTAAAGCTGATAAGCCATATCCAATGATGCAGCCGGAAGCCAGTCGAGCAACTTACCCGCGTCATCATCATACAAGCGGATATTCTTGAGACCATGTTCTTCAATGCTGGAGACAGCCTTGATAATGCCAGAGCTAAACGGCTCACACCCGATAAATCCGATTTCAGGGTTTTCTCTGGCGCGATGAATTAGGTGCTCAGATCCCCCAAAGCCAATTTCAAGACATACGCTCTTTACTGGGACGGGGAATAACTCTGCCAGATTTTCTGGAGGTGTTTGTGTCAGGTCCAACGCCACTTGTGGCATAACATCCTGAAGCAACTGCGATTGTCGCGGACTTGCTGGTTTTCCGACGCGGCGGCCGAAAAAAGAGCCTTTGTAGTGATCTACCATCGTTCTCATAAACACAAGCTGGCCAGAGGTTGCCCCGGCCAGCTGTTCATTCTCTAGCGTTAGAGGTTAAGCGTAGGCTCTCTCTACAGCATCACGTAGGTTATGGACAAGGTCGATTTTC
This sequence comes from Pseudovibrio sp. Ad26, assembly GCF_001623285.1. Classification (NCBI taxonomy): domain Bacteria; kingdom Pseudomonadati; phylum Pseudomonadota; class Alphaproteobacteria; order Hyphomicrobiales; family Stappiaceae; genus Pseudovibrio; species Pseudovibrio sp. Ad26. Next base: position 158,965 of record NZ_LMCE01000008.1, on the reverse strand, counting down.
TCCCAAGAGAAACCACCATCACCTTCAGCTTCGCGGCCAAAGTGGCCGTAGGCTGCTGTACGTGCGTAGATTGGCTTGTTCAAATTGAGGTGCTCGCGAATGCCGCGCGGGGTCAAGCTCATGACTTCACGGATTGCAGCTTCAACGCGCTCGCCTTCAACACGGCCCGTACCATGCAGGTTGACGAAGACAGATTGCGGTTCAGCGATACCAATCGCATAAGCCAGCTGAATGGTGCACTTGTCTGCTAAATCAGCGGCCACAACGTTTTTCGCGAGATAGCGAGCAGCATATGCAGCAGAGCGATCAACCTTGGTTGGATCTTTACCCGAGAACGCACCGCCACCGTGTGGAGCTGCGCCGCCGTATGTATCCACGATGATCTTACGACCTGTGAGACCACAGTCGCCATCAGGACCACCGATCACGAACTTGCCGGTTGGGTTGATGTGCCAGATGGTGTTGCTGGTCACCCAGTCACCCGGCAGTGCTGCGCGGATGTACGGTTCGACAACAGCACGCACATCGTCAGAGGTCATGGTTTCATCCAGATGCTGAGTGGACAGCACGATCGATGTTGCCTCTACCGGCTTACCATCCTCATAGCGAATGGAAACCTGGCTCTTCGCATCTGGGCCGAGCATCGGCTCGTTGCCAGATTTGCGAGCATCTGCCAGCAAACGCAGGATCTTATGGGAGTATAAGATTGGAGCAGGCATCAGCTCTTCAGTTTCGCGACATGCGTAACCAAACATAATGCCCTGATCGCCGGCGCCTTCGTCCTTATTGTCAGCAGCGTCTACGCCCTGAGCAATATCAGCGGACTGGCCATGCAAAAGAACCTGAACATCCAGGTCTTTCCAATTAAAGCCGGCTTGCTCATACCCGATATCCTTTACAGCAAGGCGGGCAATGTGAGCCAAATATTCTTTTGTGAGAGAGGCCGGACCGCGGGTCTCACCTGCAATAACAAGCTTATTTGTTGTTGCAAGCGTTTCACACGCTACACGGGCTTCTGGCATTTCCTTGAGAAATGCGTCTACAATCGTGTCTGAAACGCGATCGCAGACTTTGTCGGGATGGCCTTCTGAAACCGATTCCGACGTGAACACGTAGTTCTGACGAGCCATTGGCAAACGTCCTTCTGGGAAGAAAAATATAATTGAAGCGACGGCATATCCGTCGCTTCTGGTGTTACATCAAACAAGGAATGTCGATTACGTCAAGAGATTTAGATCAAAATTGCCGGAGAATTGCGAAATTTTACGGATCACAAACTTAATCTTCATCCCCAGCAAGACTCTTGACGAGCTCTACAACCTTTTTGCGAACTTTCGGGTTTTCTATGCGAACGAAAGCCTTATTGAGAGCCAAACCATCAGAAGATGACAAAAAGTCGACGACGTACGTGGTTTGTGGGTTATCACCAACGCCAGGCGTCTCATCCGGGGTTCCTGGAGCATCTTCGAAGAAAAAGGCGACAGGCACTTTCAGAATGGTAGCAATGTGCTGCAAGCGGCTTGCACCAATCCGGTTGGTCCCTTTTTCATACTTCTGAATTTGCTGAAATGTAATACCAAGGCTTTCGCCAAGTTTTTCCTGACTCATGCCAAGCATCATGCGGCGCAAACGTACACGGCTGCCGACATGAATATCGATAGGGTTTGGTGCTTTTTTGCTGGGCATTATCAAAGGCCCTCTTCTTTGGTTTTTTACGGTGCCTTACCGTGGGTTTTTATTTAAACGAGAGCGCATTTCAGCAACTCTCGCAAGAACGCAATTCATCAAACCTGCATTTCGACAATTGCCAAAACAACCTCTGACGGAGGCATCGGTGGCAGGCCCATAAGGTTTTTTTGAGGCCAAATCTGACGATCCAGACGAAAACCTTTACGTGTATTAGATGACGACATTTGCGTGCATTCGTCAATCTCTACGGGTAGGTAATAATTTCTCCATCACCAATAGGAGACTAACAACTACTAGAATAATTCCCCAAAAAATTGAATCACCCACCCTCACGTAAGGCGTGGATCTTAGTATTTTAGGCAATTCACTACTGAAACTACCTTTTTTATTTAGAACAACTTCTGCGAGTATTCTACCATTGGAATCTACTAGACTGGAAATACCAGTATTTGCAGCACGCACCAACGGCACGCCTTGTTCAACTGCTCTAATTCTTGCCTGAGCCAAATGTTGATATGGACCTGCTGTTTCGCCAAACCATCCGTCATTCGTTAGATTTACGAGCAAGTTAGGTCGCTCAGATTCTGGAAGAACAGTTTGCGGAAAGATTGCCTCATAACAAATCAGGGGCTGGAAACTAAGTGAATTTTTTAAATCTATTTTTTTGTGTCGTGTCCCTGCAGTAAAATCTGCTGGAGCCGGAACGAGGCGCTCCACACCAATGGATTGTAGAAGCCAGCGCTTTGGCAAATATTCCCCGAACGGAACCAGACGCACTTTGTCATAGATATCTATGAGTGCACCTTCGTCTGACACAACAAAAGTACTGTTAAAAAAGAGATTCCCGTTCTCGGACAGTTCGCGGCGAATACCACCTGTAATCAACATAGTATTTTGGGGAAGCATGGCTCCGATGGCCTCCAGAGCCCCAGGTTCCTCATCCAGCAGGAATGGAAAAGCTGATTCAGGCCAGATAATGAGCGTCTCGGTATCCAGTTTCAGTTCAGAAAGTGCCTGCTGTGTTTGCTGCAGATAGAGCGGTAGGAGCCTTTGCCTGTTCTCGGGCTTCCACTTGTCCGCTTGAGGTACATTGGGTTGTATTACCAACACCTGAAGCCCCTCAACCGCCTGTTGAGAAGCCTGCAACCTATTCGTTCCGTATGCAACCACGCCGGCCCATATCAGAACACACGCGGAGATATAGGCAGCAGCAGCCTTACGCCTCTGGTCAATCAGCACAACAGGCATCGAAAACAGGAACAATACAAGAAAACCGACACCGTAAATTCCCAAGGCAGAGAAGCTTTGCATCAGCGTCAGGTTTTCGGCAAAGGCATAGCCCCATACATTCCAAGGGAAGCCTGTGAGCATGTGCCCACGCAGCCAGTTGGAAAGAGCCAAAGCAACCACAAAAAGCAGAATACGCGAGACCCCACGCGTCCAAAATAAGGAGGCTCCACCCAGCACCAATGACGGGATCAAAGCAAGACCACCGGGCAGTATGACCAGCGCGAAAGGGATCATCCAAGCGTAGCTCTTGGCATCAACCAGAAACGCTTCTGCAATCCAGAACAATCCGATCAGGAAGAACCCGAAGAAAAACGCCCAGGAAACACGAAAGAACGCAAAAAAACGGGCTTTACGTTGACCTACGGTTTGATAAGTAACTCCATCGAGAAGAATGATCAGTAATGGCAGTGCCACCCAAAGGATGGGAAAGGCGCCGTACGGAGGAAACGCAAAGGCAGATGCAATTCCTCCTGTAAAAGCAAGAAATCCGCGTCTCCACCCTGATAATTCCCGAAGACTGCTTATCAGAGTTCGAGACTTATCAATGGCAGAGACCATTCCCCACTCCCGAATATCATAGGTAAAAATTCAAATTTGCGCTGCTTATTCTGCAGCTTCCGGCCTGCGTGGGCGTATTCTCTGAACTGCCACGCGCTGATCAACTCGGCGCTTGGAGATACGAAGGCGTTTAATGCGGCGTAAGTCAGCATCAATTACTTCGAACTCGAAGGCTGGCAAGGTTTTATCTATGATCAGCTCTCCGCGGACCGGGACCCTGTCCAGAATAGAGAACAAGAGACCACCAAGGGTATCCACTTCTTCCGTCTGCTCTTCGACGAGCTTGAAATCCGCTCCGAGCTCTTCCTGAAGGTCTTCCAGATCAATTCGAGGATCAACTACCCAAACACCTGGGCTGACATTCATGATAAGTTCTTCTTCGTCCTTATCATGCTCATCTTCAATGTCGCCGACTACAGTCTCAACGATATCCTCAAGGGATACCAAGCCGTCGGTTCCACCGTATTCATCGATCACAAGCGCCATCTGCACACGGGTTACCTGCATCTTCTTCATCAGGTCAGAGGAAGACATGGATGGAGGTACAAAGTGCAGAGGCCGGATCAGGCCTGTCGCGTTCAATGGCGTTGAGAGATCAACACAAGACAGATCGAGCAGAGACTTTTCTTCTGTCGACTTCTCGGAAGAGTTCTTTTCTGGTTTCACCAAGGTCAAAGGCACATCCGTCTTCTTGGCTTTTACAGCCAGCTCGACGAAATAAGACATCAAATCCTTGATGTGGACCATGCCTCGCGGATCATCCAGATTGTCGTGATAAACAGGCATACGAGAGTGACCAGATGCCCTGAACAAGGCCATCACCTGACCGATTGTCGTTGTATCTTCCACAGCCTCAATATCGGCCCGTGGAATCATGACATCTTCAACTCGAGATTCGCGCATTTGGAGGATATTTGTCAGCAGCTCGCGCTCTTCTTTAGTAAAGGCAGCATCAGCACCTTCACTATCGCGGGCGAGTTCATCTTCCAAATCTTCGCGCAATGAAACAGCCGCGCTTCTTCGGAAACCTCTAAACGGGTTCAGTTTTGATTTCAGCCTGGTCAGGACACCAGGCTTCATCGCTTGTGGCTCAGAGGTATCTTCGGCAACAGCTGTGCCGGTACTACTTGCAGGCTCTACAGTTTCAGCCTGAACGGAGGTGCTTGCACCTTCTGTACTTCGAGGTTCCGGGCTCATCTCTCTCTCGTTGTTCCCCATATTCACCGTGAATACCGGGGGTTACTTATCTGCCGATAATGGCGCATCTTTGTATGGATCGGGGATTTGTAGGCTCGCCAAAATCAGGCGTTCTTCCGCTTCCATTTCTTCCGCTTCCTCATCTATTTGGTGATCATATCCAAAAAGATGAAGGGTTCCATGAACAATAAGATGAATCAGATGGTGTTCAAATGGAATTTCAAGCTCTACAGCTTCGCGCTTTACCGTCTCTTTTGCAATAATAATATCACCTAATAGCGGGCCGAATGGTGGCTCTTCGCTATCATCTCCCGGAAAAGACAAGACGTTCGTTGGCTTGTCCTTCTCGCGCCACATCTTATTCAGATCCTGAATATGGGCATCATCGGTGAAGACGAGAGAAACTTCTGTGTTTTCTATTACACTCAGCTCACTTGTTTCAAAAGCGGCTGCGATTGCCTTTTCAGCAATCGCTTCCAATAGTTCTTCACTCTCCCAATCGCCTGCTTCAATCAGCAGGTCGATGTGTACCGGGCAAGCTGTGTTCATTCCTGGGAGCCTTGTTCTTCATTTTCCTTGGCAGCCTCTTCAGCTTGCCTGCGTTCTTTGGCTTCCAACCGACGGCGACTCTCGCTGTCGTACGCGCCTACGATACGCGCCACTAGCTCATGACGAACAACATCACTTTCTGTGAAGTCCACACGAGAAATGCCTTCGACGCCACTCAGAATTTTCAAGGCTTCACGCAGACCAGACATCTGGCCCGGAGGCAGATCGACCTGGCTCGGATCCCCTGTCACGATCATCTTGGAGTTTTCACCCAAGCGCGTCAGGAACATCTTCATCTGCATTGTTGTCGTATTCTGGGCTTCATCGAGAATAACGATCGCGTTGGAGAGCGTACGACCACGCATGAATGCGAGGGGTGCGACTTCAATCATGCCACTTTCCAAGCCGCGTTCCAGCTTTTCCGGTGCCATCATCTCATTGAGACCATCGTAAAGCGGGCGCAAATACGGATCGACCTTATCCTTCATGTCGCCCGGCAAGAAGCCGAGGCGTTCACCAGCTTCAACAGCTGGACGAGACAGGATCATCCGATCAATCTCACCACGCTCCAACAATGCAGCTGCGTAAGCAACCGCAAGGAAGGTTTTACCTGTACCAGCAGGGCCAACGCCAAATGTCAGGTCAGAACGATCCATTGCCCGGATATAGGCATCCTGAGCGGCGGTTCTGGCGACCAGCGTTTTGCGGCGCGTTGCGATCTGCGCGAATGCCATACGGGATTTGGGTTCCATCGTTGGCAAGGAGAGCTGAGCTTCAGCGACCTCTGCCAGACGGATAGCGCCATCAACATCGCCAGGTGTGATGTCGTGACCACCCTGAAGACGCGTATAAAGCGACTCCAGAGCAAGCTTAGCCTGCTCTGTTGACGTTTTATTGCCGCGAATGGTGACCTGATTGCCGTGCGCGACTGCCTCAACACCTAACCGCTGTTCAATCAGCGCAAGGTTCTGGTCGAACTGACCGAACAGATCGCTCACAAGCCTGTTGTCTTCGAATGCCAATACCACATGCATCATATCTGATGCCGCAATGGGGCGCATGGCCGTCCTTGAAGCGGACGTTGTCTGGGCTCTGCCCTTCAAATAATGCCTCCGTTCGCTTTTACGCGAGAATCTGGGAGCATCATGCACCTAAACAAGGCGGCCTTCCAGACTATTTGCGCTGGCAGCGACAATTTCTACTGATCTGATTTCACCATACAGGTCCAACGGCGCATTTACATGAACTGGCTGGAGCCAAGGTGAACGACCTGCAAGTTGACCTTCTCTGCGGCCTTCCTTCTCAAACAGTACATCAATTGTTTTGCCAATCAATGACGCATTGAAGTCTTTTTGCTGGGTGCTGAGCAGATCTTGCAATTCAGCCAAGCGCTCGGATTTCACCTGCTCGTCGATCTGCTCTTCTAATGTTGCACCCGGAGTACCCGGACGCGGGCTGTATTTGAAGGAGAATGCGGAGCCATAAGTGACGCGGCGGATCAGATCCAGAGTGTCTTTGTGGTCTTGATCAGTTTCACCTGGAAAACCAACGATAAAGTCGCCGGAGAGAGCGATATCATCACGCGCTTCACGAATACGGTCGATCAGACGGAAATAGTCATCACGCGTGTGTTTGCGGTTCATTGCTTTCAGGATCGCATCGGATCCAGACTGAACTGGCAAATGCAGATAAGGCATCAAAATATCGAGATCGCGATGAGCTGCAATCAGGCTGTCTTCCATATCCCGTGGGTGGGACGTGGTGTAGCGCAGGCGCTCAATGCCGTCGATCTTTGCCAAGCGGAACAGAAGCTCACCAAGGCCCCATTCACGGCCATCAGGACCTTCACCGTGCCATGCATTGACGTTCTGGCCGAGCAGGGTCACTTCACGGACACCAGCAGCTGCCAAGCGCTCGGTTTCCATAACAATCTGCTCAACCTTACGGGAGACCTCAGCACCGCGAGTGTAAGGCACCACACAGAAGGTGCAAAACTTATCACAACCTTCCTGAACGGTCACAAATGCAGTTACTCCGCGCTTACGGACTGCTTCCTTGGAAGGTGTTGCAAGGTGCTTGAATTTTTCCTGAATATCAAACTCGGTCTCGACGACCTTTGATCCGTTGGATGCACGGTTCAACAACTCTGGAAGGCGGTGGTAAGACTGAGGACCAACAACAAGGTCAACGATAGGCGCTCGACGGGAGATCTCCGCACCTTCAGCCTGAGCGACACAGCCAGCGACAGACACCATCATCTGCTTGCCGTCTTTGGCTTTCGCTTCCTTTAACTTACGGATACGGCCAAGTTCGGAATATACCTTTTCTGCCGCCTTTTCCCGAATGTGGCAAGTATTCAGGATAACCAGATCCGCATCATCCGGGCTTTCTGTTTTGACGTAACCATCGTTGGTCAGTGCATCGTTCATACGATCGGAGTCGTAGACGTTCATCTGACAGCCATAAGTCTTGATGAAAACCTTACGGGTCGCTTCGTTCTTTTCGAGCGCCTCCGCAGTATTTTCGGATTGGCTCAGGTTTTCGTTCTCTACTAGATTATCCATTAAATCCTCAAGTGGATCTGCTGCTGGAGTATCTTCTTTTTTTAATGCCCAGCAATTCGAGCGCATCTGCCTGATTCATCAGCAACGTCAGCCCGTCATTTTCAGAATTTGGAGAGCTTTACTCTGTTTTACGCAGAAAGAGAAGCCTTGTCTTGATCAGGCTTGAGCCTGCTCTTCTCGTTTGGGACCATTTCCCTGCAATGCTTCAATGGTCATCCCTCTGACTTGCTCTTCCAAGTCCCGTGTTAAGCGTTTGCGATTGGTTGCTTTTTCGATAGGAACAGGAGTTCCCCATGTCAAATCAACGTCCAACCCGCCTTCTTTGACGACAGACCAGAGATGACCGGCCAGTTCCATGTCTCCATACCAGGCAACATGAGCGCGCCAGAAACGCCCCATTGGCATGCCTTGCAGGCGCGTATAGGCAATTGAGAGAGGCTGCACATAAGCAACGTCTTTCTCGCCTACATTCATTGCGTGATGAACGGCTCCAACAAGTGCAGACCGGAATGGCAATACTTCGTTGCCATTGCTGGATGTACCTTCGGCGAACAACACCATCGCATCGCCTTGAGCCATACGCTGAGCGACTTCCTTGGCGACACGCCCAGTGTCAGTTCTGCGTTGTCGATTAACAAAGACCGTCCGCTGGAGCTTGGCAAACTGGCCAAAGACTGGCCAACCGGCAACTTCAGACTTAGCAATAAAACTCAGTGGCTTGGTACATCCGATAACGACAATATCCAACCAGGAGCAATGATTAGACGTGACGAGAAGAGGGCGTTCCAACGCCATCTCTCCATGCTGCCGGATGCGCAGTCCAATCAAACGAGAGGCAGCCTTGTGCCAGAGCAGAGGGATTTGCCGCTGTATTGGCCAACCTAGCTTCATTGCTACCCACTGTGGGGGAACGAGGGTCAGCGTTAAGAGTGTTAGTGCGGCAAGTATGCAAACTGCTCTGACAGTTGCCATGCACGGCCCCTATTTTTCGTCTAACGGAATACCGTAGAGCTCTAGGCGATGATCAACCAGTTTGAAGCCCAGCTTACGCGCGACTTCTTCCTGCATTTTTTCGATTTCTTCACTGCGGAACTCAATCACGTCGCCCGTGCGCAAATCAATCAGGTGATCGTGGTGTTCATCAGAAACGGTTTCGTATCTGGAGCGGCCATCGCGGAAATCGTGGCGTTCAATGATACCGGAATCTTCGAAAAGCTTCACTGTGCGGTAAACAGTTGAGATAGAGATCTTCGGATCGATCTTGGAGGCTCTTCTGTAAAGCTCTTCCACATCTGGGTGGTCTTCAGCAGACTGAATTACATCAGCAATCACGCGGCGCTGTTCTGTCATCCGCATACCCTTATGAGCACACATTTCAATCAGCGTCATTTTTTCTTCTGCCGTCATTTGCCCCAATTCCTCAAAATCACACAGGCACCACAGTTCCAGTCTGCGTTGGTATCCTAGCCCTCAAAACTGTGAGAGAAAAGAACCAGTTTCACTGTTACGCGGTTTGAGCGTGAGCTAAAAGCCTCATCTCACATGCGTAGTGTCGCTTAAACGAGATCGCAACGCATAACAAGCGCTGTTCCACTGCCTTCGCTAGCCGCATAATACGCTTTTCTTTCTCCAACCTGCTTGAAGCCCAAGTTTTTATAAAGCTTCAGTGCGGAGCTGTTCGTGTCATCCACTTCCAAGAACAGTGCTTCGGTACGATCAGAGTAAAGCTGGAAGATGGCGGCTTCCATAAGTTTCCGTCCTATCCCCTTTTTTTGATGCTTTGGGGAGACTGCAATAGTCAAGACTTCGGCCTCACCTGCAATCGAACGGATCACGACAAAGCCCAGATCGGCTTTTCCAGTCACACCAGATGTGCGGGCAGACAGGAAGAAAACGCCTTTTTGCTCAAAGATTGCGGCAAGTTCCGCTGTACCCCAATTCTGCTTGAAGCACTCGGCATGAAGTTTCGCCAGTTTAGGCAGGTCGTCTTTCTCAGCACGCTCGATAACCGGCGGCTTTTCTGATGTCCACCAGGACTTCATTGACGACGAACCTTTCCTTTCTCACCCGGAATAGCATCAGGAGCCCGAAGATAGAGCGGCATCGGAGCTTTATCCTGACGCTTTGCACCTTTACCGAGCTTTGCGATGTAGTCAATCGATGCAGCAGCGGCATCATTGCAAACGCGAGACTTATCTACGCCTGCAGCATTGGCGACAGCCTGTGCAGCAGAGCCTGCCAGAAGAGTCTCTGCATCGAGATTGTGTGCGAGGTCCTTGACGGTTGAAACGCGAGCCTCTCCAATCGGAGCTCCAGTTTCATCAAAATTTTGACAGTAGACTTCATTGCGACGCGCATCGAGAACCACCAGAATTGGTTTTCTGACGGGAGCAGCGTCCAAAGACTCGTGTGCAATTGCGGCTAATGTTGTGACCGAAACAACAGGCTTTTCGAGAACGAGACCAAACCCACGCGCGATGGAAAGGCCGACACGTAGACCTGTAAAACTGCCCGGACCAACATTCACAACAATGCGGTCCAGTGAGTTAAACGTTGTCGAGGAGTCGGTCATGACACTCGCAACCATGCCCATAATGCGTTCAGCATGACCTCGTCCAAGATCTTCGCATTGGGAGACAATATCCGGCGCTCCGCCTTCATCGGTTAAAACGGCGGCAGCACAGGTACTTAGTGCGGTATCAATAGCAAGCAACTTCATAAGTTCGGCTTATCGTTAGGGCAGCTGGTTGTCGAGCAACCAATTCGTTTAACACCCGGAGTATTTTCTGGCCTTGCAGCAAAAAGGGCAACTGGTGCTGCCCTGTTTCAGAAGATTTACATTAGCAAAAACTACATTTGTCTAACTTCTTGAACTTCTGGGATGAAATGCCGCATCAGGTTCTGAATCCCATGGCTCAGTGTTGCCGTTGAGGATGGGCAACCAGCACAGGCGCCGCGCATGCTCAAATAAACGATACCCTCACGATATCCCCTGAATGTTATGTCACCACCATCTTGAGCAACTGCAGGGCGTACGCGGGTTTCGAGCAGCTCCTTGATCATGTTTACAGTCTCTTCGTCTTCTGCGTCGAAGAACTCTTCTCCTGTATCGCCATCACCAGCTTCCTCACCTTTCAGGATCGGGGTGTTGGCCATAAAGTTTTCCATGATCGCACCAAGAATGGCCGGGCGCATATGCTGCCAGTCAGTCTCATCCTTGGTTACTGTGATAAAATCATGACCAAAGAAGATGCCAACAACGCCTGGAATAGTAAAAAGCTTCTCCGCCAGCGGTGATATTGTGGCTTCTCCTGCCGAGCGAAAATCGCGAGTGCCTTCCGACAAGACTACGCGGCCAGGCAAAAACTTGAGTGTTGCCGGATTTGGTGTCGCTTCGGTCTGAATGAACATGGTTTTGTTTCCGATTTTTATGCCAAAGAGCTTTCGCAAGCAGTCGCAGCACAGTTTACACTACTTAACGCTTCAGCAATGACTGTTTTCAAGTTCTATATGATAGGTAAACCTGATCAGGCAAGAGCATCTAGTGCATCATCGTCCAAATTACCTGGTACGATGGTCGTCGGAATCGGGAATGTTCCAGCCGATTTGCCCGCAATAGATGAAACAAGAGGCCCTGGGCCTTCTTTGCTGGTTCCTGCCGCCAATACAAGAATCGCAATGTCTGCATCTTCTTCAATCAGGTCAATGATCTCATCTGACTGGTGACCTTCACGCACAACCAACTCTGGCTCTGTCCGTGCAGCCGCTCTCACTCTTTCGGCAGCTTTAGCCAAAATGGTGTCTGCATTATCACGCGCTTCCTGGCGCATGATGTCCTCAACCCCTAGCCAATGCTGGAAGTTTCCGGGTGCAATGACAAAGAGCAAGAGAACGACACCGCCGGTACGGGCCGCACGCTTTGAGGCATAAACGATGGCTCGACCACATTCTGGAGTGTCATCGACTACAACCAGAAACTTTCGGTCGTGACCTTCTTCATTACTTTTGCGAATAGCTACCATGTCGGCATGCTGCCACTTGAGGTGGTATGCGGCAAGTATTTTTCCTTGCCACATTCCGTTAGGTTTTCTTTTTCCGACTGATTTTTTCGTCAGTTAGAGGATGAACTGAGACAAATCGACATTCTTGGCCAGTTCGCTCACATTCGATTTCACATAGGCCGCATCAATTGTAACCTGCTCACCAGACTTGTCTGGTGCGGCGAAGGAAATCTCATCCAGCACACGCTCCATCACAGTCTGCAAACGGCGAGCCCCAATGTTTTCAACCGTCGCATTCAAATCAACAGCGATTGTTGCAATCTCATCGATTGCATCCTCGGTAAATTCGATGCTCACGCTTTCCGTTGCCATCAATGCAACATACTGCTTAATCAGGCTGGCTTCGGTTTCTGTCAGGATCTTGACAAAATCTTCTTTAGTCAGCGCTTTCAGCTCAACACGGATCGGAAGACGGCCCTGAAGCTCAGGCAGAAGGTCTGATGGCTTTGAGACATGGAATGCACCAGAAGCAATGAACAGAATATGATCCGTTTTCACCGGGCCATGCTTTGTTGATACAACAGTGCCCTCGATCAGCGGCAGCAAGTCACGTTGAACGCCTTCGCGGGAGACATCACCGCCGTTACGGCCATCTTTCCCGCAGATTTTGTCGATCTCATCAAGGAAAACAATACCGGAGTTTTCCACCAGCTCAATTGCCTCTTGGACAACCTTCTCTTCATCAAGAAGCTTGTCGGACTCCTCCGCCAGAAGCAGCTTGTGGCTATCTTTGACGTTTGTGCGCTTCGGCTTGGTCTGACCACCAAATGCTTTGCCCAACATATCGGAGATATTCATGACACCGACACTGCCCCCTGGCATGCCAGGAATATCGAAGCTTGGCATCTGTGGGTTGGCACGCACCTCAACTTCAATTTCTTTATCGTCGAGGTCGCCTTCGCGCAGCTTTTTGCGGAATGTATCACGGGTAGATGGGCTTGCATTGTTGCCGACCAGCGCATCCAGAACACGCTCTTCAGCAAGAACATGTGCTTTTGCTTCGACTTCTTTACGGCTTTGCTCGCGTACGAGAGCAATGCTGGATTCGACCAGATCACGAACGATCTGCTCTACATCGCGGCCAACGTACCCTACCTCGGTAAACTTGGTTGCTTCAACTTTTGTGAAAGGAGCATTCGCAAGTTTTGCAAGACGACGAGAGATCTCAGTTTTACCAACACCGGTTGGACCTATCATGAGAATGTTCTTTGGCTGAACTTCTTCGCGCAGCTCTTCATCCAACTGCTGACGACGCCATCTGTTGCGCAGTGCAATCGCAACTGCACGTTTTGCGTCATGCTGGCCGATGATGTAGCGATCGAGTTCACTAACGATTTCCCGAGGAGAGAAATTTGTCATTTTCTTACTTTCTAGTTCCGGATAGGTGGCAGATATGTAGTAAGTGTAGTTCCTGCAAGAGGGCGCATGACGATCCGTCGCGCCACGTTCCAGCCTGAACCGAGTAGCAAAACAAAACTCCCAAGCAATACAAGGGAGATAGCAGTTAGCTGCGATGCAGAAAAGTCAGCAGACTCCAGCAAATAGGCTAATGCGAAGCCTAGGTAACTCAGCGCCGCAACCAGCATTGCACGACGGTCAATGATGAGAGCAACCGCACCAAATGCCAGGACAACAGCAATGGAGACCAAGGCATAAGCTTCTGTTTGCTGCTCAAGATACATTCCACTCAAGATGGAATGAACGATAAGGGGGGCGGCAAGCAGGTGAAGCCAAAAAGCCTTGTCTGTGTTGAGTGTTTCCCGCTTGGTGTCTTTGGTGTCAAAATACATCGCGCAAGCGAATGCAAACAGACCGCAGACCAGCGAAACCCAGGACAGATAATCAAGAATCTTAGTGTCAGTTACCAATGTCAACGCGCCTACGATCAAGCCCATGATCCCTGCAACAATGACAGTCAGTGTGATCGGGACTTTAAAACGCCAGTAAAACAAAGAAGCGCCCACTAAAGCAAAGATCGAACTCAGGATGACCTGAATGGCTTCGGAGTCATTGTTCAATACATCAGGTGTGAACAGGCCAAATCCAACAAGCGCAATTGAACCTCCAAACAATCCTGTCAGCAGAATTGAAGGAAGCGCGAGCTTCTTAATCTTGGTGAACCATTCAGCCAGCCCCCATGTAATGATGGCAGCAGCGCCAGCAACAGCAGCTGTAGGAAGACCGCCTTGAGTGAGCGGCTCACCGAGCCCAATGCCATAGCCAGCAAAAAGAATTAGGATACCGAGGCTAATGAAAATGTCATGAAAGCCGCGTGTAAACCTTACTTCTTCTGGGTCGTGAAGGCTCTCAGATGTTTGTTGGTTCTGAATGTTTTCTGCTTGAAGAGATAAATAGGAGACGAGCTTATCAGCTTGATCAGCGCTGATAATTCCTGCGGAGATGGCTCCGGTAAGAGATGCTCTTGATATCATTAGTTCCTCGTCAAATCCAAATGGAACAATAAAAGCTTCAAGTATCCTTGGCTTAGCAAATTAAGCTGATCTAAAAGTGTCTTGAACACAGAACTGGAGATCGAAAATTATTGATCTCCAGTCGTATCTTGTCGCCAAAGTTACTCTTCGTCGAGCACTTCAACCGTAACGTTGCTGTTTGTGTAGACGCAGATATCTGCTGCAATTGTCATGGACTTGCGGCAAACCTCTTCTGCGGTCAGATCCATATCAACCAGCGCACGTGCTGCGGACAGCGCGAAGTTGCCACCGGAACCGATGCCCATGACGCCATTTTCCGGCTCAAGCACGTCGCCGGTTCCTGTCAGCACCAAAGAGTGCTTTTTGTCGGCAACCAGCATCATGGCTTCCAGACGGCGAAGGTAGCGGTCTGTACGCCAATCTTTCGCCATCTCAACGCATGCGCGCATCAACTGATCAGGATATTGTTCGAGCTTGGCTTCAAGGCGCTCAAACAAGGTGAACGCATCAGCAGTCGCACCTGCAAAGCCAGCAATAACCTTACCGCCTGCCAGTGGGCGGACCTTGCGTGCAGTGCCTTTGATGACCGTTGACCCAAGAGACACCTGACCATCTCCAGCAATTACGACTTTGCCGCCTTTGCGCACGGTCAATATGGTTGTGCCGTGCCACTGTTCAGGTTCACTCATTCATTTTTCTCCAGAGTTCTATCGGCAACGGAGCAAACTCCCGCGCAACTCAATTTCAAATTTGTGTCTGCGGTATTATGTATGTAGTCCTTTCCGCATTGCCAATGCGGCGAGCTAAAAAAACTCAGTTATCCTGTAGCTTTACGTGACTTGCCTCACTGACGAAGCGGTCAACAAGCTTATGCAATCGCTTGATCTGGTGATCTTTTGTGAGGTCGCCATTTTCATCAAAGGACTTGCCCGCGAAGTTAATAGAGACCATTTCCGGCAGGACAAGGCATCCTAAAGACACTTCCATGATCGTCCTCAGGTGCATGAGGCCTCTCAAAGAGCCATGCGCACCTGGAGAAGCCCCACCGACGGCATAGATCGACTTGTGGAAGAGCTGAAGCGGTTCTTCCTCTGGCAACTGGATGCGACTGATCCAGTCCAGCGTATTCTTCAGTAATGGAGTGATGGATGAGTTGTATTCCGGGCTGGCTATGAAGATACCATGATGGGTCTCAATGAGCTTCCTGAGTTTGAATGCATTTTCTGGAATGCCCGTATCATCTTCCAAATCACCATCGTAAATAGGCAAAGGATAGTCAGCAAGGCTGATTGTGGTTACTTCTGCATTGGCGATCGTCAGGTGTTTCGCCATCAGCTCTGCCAGCATTTTATTGTAGGACCCTTTACGGGTTGAACCTGAAAAAACGAGTATCTTTGGCTTCATAGGGCTATCCTCACCACATGGCTCTGCATTCTCTTGTCCAAGAGCTGCACGATCTCAGATTGAAGTCGGCACGAAGAGTACCTCATACTACCCAAGCGTAAGGTTTATGGAAGATACGCGTTTTTAGGTGATTGGCTGCTAAACGCCTGCCTTTGAGAAATCAAAAGGGCTTTCGGAAAATCCAGACACGAGCCGGAGGAATGTTCTTCACGATCCATCCAGTTTTCGACCAGCTGAACATTTTGGATTTCAGTGATACCGGAGACGCGAGAGAATATGAGAACTGAATGAAGGGAGCACCGGGTCTCATAAGGGCAAAGGCATCACGAATGCACTTCAAGCGAAATTCCATCGGTCTGGACACAAGCGGCAAGCTCGAAACCACAGCGCACAGCGAGTTCGGGGCAATATGCTCAAGGCTGGGACGCATGTTGTAAGCATCACCTTGAACCACATTCAGTCCCTCAAATTTGTCACTAAGATGCTCACAGAAATCTGTGCTGTACTCCAAGCAGGTAAGGCGGTCTTTTGAGATACCTGCTTCCAGAATAGCTTTTGTAACCGGGCCTGTGCCAGGTCCCAACTCTAAAACCGGATTATTTGACTGAACGGGAACGAACTCTGCCATTCTCTGGGCGAGAACAGGGCCTGATGGCGCAACTGCTCCGGTCGTGAGTGGTGCTTCCACCCACGCCCGAAGAAATTTGGAAGGCTCACGAAATTTGTTCAAGGCATTTTCTGCCCGTGACCTCGTTTCGTGAAACATTCAACTCTCCGTAGCATCAACAAAGGGTACTACTGAGATATTACTGATTGGTGGCAATTTAAAGAGCTATGCCTTGAAATTCTCCAAAAAATCTTTTGCCTTTGCAAAAAAGCCCGTAGATTCAGGATGATTTTCACCAGAAGACTCACCTTCAAATTCTGAAAGAAGCTCTTTCTGCCTCTTCGTGAGATTTGCTGGTGTCTCCACGGCAACTTGGATATACATGTCACCCTTCTGGCTAGACCGCATAATCGGCATGCCTTTACCGCGTAGCCTGAACTGCTTTCCGGTCTGAGTGCTTTCAGGAACCTTCACACGCGCAGTGTTGCCATCCAAAGCCGGAACTTCGAATTGACCACCCAGAGCGGCAGTTGTCATTGAAATCGGCACGCGGCAGAAGATATCAGCACCGTCACGCTGGAAAAACTCATGCGGACGAATGGATAGGAAGATGTAAAGATCGCCTGCGGGACCACCGCGAGCACCGGCTTCACCTTCGCCTGACAAGCGAATACGCGTGCCATCTTCGATGCCTGACGGAATATTCACGGAGAGCGTACGCTCTTTCGTTGTCCGGCCAGTACCGCCACAGCTGTCACATGGGTCGGTAATGATCTCACCACGGCCCTGACAGGTTGGACAGGTGCGTTCCATGGTGAAGAATCCCTGAGCCGCTCTAACGCGTCCAGCACCACCACAGGTTGGACAAGTGGACGGACGAGTTCCGGACTTTGCGCCGGAGCCACTGCACGGCTCACATGTTACTGAAGTTGGAACCTCGATCTCGACGGACTTACCTTCGTAAGCTTCTTCAAGAGAGACTTCCAAGTTGTAGCGTAGATCTGCGCCACGTTCGCGGCCAGAACCACGACGGCCACCACCGCCACCAAAGAACTCATCGAAGATGTCTGCCATGGAGGAAGCAAAGTCGCCTGGACCCGCTCCACCGCCACCACCAAAGCCGCCGTTTTCAAAGGCTGCATGGCCAAATCGATCGTAGGCAGCGCGCTTTTGCGGGTCTTTCAGGGTTTCGTAAGCTTCGCTTACTTCCTTAAAGTTTGCTTCCGCTTCATCATTACCAGGGTTTCGGTCTGGATGGAATTTCATCGCGAGTTTGCGATAAGCGCTCTTAAGTGCCTTCTCGTCGACCTCCCGTGCTACCCCCAGCACCTCATAGTAGTCGCGTTTAGACATTATGAAATAAGCTCCAAAGACGTGATGTCTATCTGCGTTCTGAAGCCTCAGGAGAACATCAGCTCAGTCCGAGGTCACTGTGGGCAGTCGAGATCAATTCTTGCTTCGCAACGAACTCACTCGTGAACTGCACTCATCTTCAAAACAAAACTGTTTACTGTTCAGTCGGTGATTGAGGTGCAGCTTTAAGCGCAGCGCACACATTACCAACTACCCATATGTAGGAAGCAGCTCTCTCAAATGCAATTGCACCCAAAAGGCTCTTTTCGACTAAAATCTTCCATACAGTCGGGAAATACTTGAATAAAGTTAACCTCGCAAGCCCATAGGAGCTTGCGAGGTAAAAGTATTAGTTAGCTGGACTTTTTGTCGTCGTCGCGAACTTCTTCGAAGTCTGCGTCAACCACATCGTCAACTGGCTTTGGCTCACCATCGTCTTCAGCACCCTCTCCGGCTTCCTCTGCCTGAGCGTCCTTGTACATAGCTTCGCCAAGTTTCATGGAAACTTCTGCAAGAGACTGGGTTTTCGCAGTGATATCTTCCAGATCTTCACCTTCCAGAGACACCTTCAATGCAGCTAAAGCGCCTTCGATTGCAGACTTGTCTTCGTCTGAAACCTTATCGCCATACTCTTTAACGGATTTCTCTGTTGAGTGGTGAAGTGCTTCACCCTGGTTTTTGGCTTCAACCAGATCCTTACGCTTCTTATCGTCTTCAGCGTGAGATTCTGCGTCTTTCACCATCTGCTCGATATCAGCATCGGACAGACCACCAGATGCCTGAATACGGATCTGCTGTTCTTTGCCAGTGCCTTTATCAGTTGCAGACACATTCACGATACCGTTTGCATCAATGTCGAAGGCGACTTCAACCTGAGGAACACCGCGAGGTGCTGGCGGGATGCCAACCAGATCAAACTGACCAAGGATCTTGTTGTCCGAAGCCATTTCACGCTCGCCTTGGAAGACGCGGATGGTCACTGCAGTCTGATTGTCTTCAGCTGTAGAGAATACCTGGCCCTTCTTAGTAGGGATGGTGGTGTTACGGTCGATCAAACGAGTGAATACGCCACCCAGTGTTTCGATGCCGAGGGACAGAGGTGTAACGTCCAAAAGCAGAACATCTTTAACGTCGCCCTGAAGAACGCCTGCCTGAATTGCAGCACCCATCGCAACAACTTCATCAGGGTTTACGCCCTTATGAGGTTCTTTGCCAAAGAACTGCTTAACGATTTCCTGAACCTTTGGCATGCGAGTCATACCACCGACGAGAACAACCTCATCGAGTTCACCAGCTGCAAGGCCTGCGTCTTTAAGAGCCGCTTTCATTGGAGCAACAGTACGCTGAACCAGATCGTCAACGAGTTGCTCAAACTTTGCGCGAGTCAGTTTGAGGGTAAGGTGCTTAGGACCGGAAGCATCTGCTGTAATGAACGGCAGGTTGATTTCAGTCTGGGATGCGGAGGACAGCTCGATTTTTGCTTTTTCAGCTGCTTCTTTCAAGCGCTGCAATGCGAGTTTGTCGTTCTTAAGGTCGATGCCCTGCTCTTTTTTGAATTCATTCGCAAGGTAGTCAACCAGACGCATGTCAAAGTCTTCACCACCGAGGAAGGTGTCACCGTTGGTGGACTTCACTTCAAATACGCCATCGCCGATTTCCAGTACGGAAACGTCGAAGGTACCGCCGCCAAGATCGTAAACCGCAATGGTTTTACCGTCGTTCTTGTCCATGCCGTATGCAAGAGCAGCGGCGGTTGGTTCGTTGATGATACGCAGAACTTCAAGGCCAGCGATCTTACCGGCATCTTTAGTTGCCTGACGCTGTGCATCGTTGAAGTATGCAGGTACCGTGATAACAGCCTGAGTAACAGTCTCACCCAAGAAGCTCTCAGCGGTTTCTTTCATCTTTTGCAGTATGAAAGCGGAAACCTGAGATGGGGAGTACTTTTCACCTTCAGCCTCTACCCATGCGTCGCCGTTGTCAGCTTTAACAATTTCGTATGGAACCAGCTTTTTGTCTTTTGCGACTGTTGGATCATCAAAACGACGACCAATGAGACGTTTAACAGCAAACAGGGTGTCTGTTGGGTTGGTAACAGCCTGACGTTTCGCTGGCTGACCTACAAGCTTCTCACCATCATCAGAAAACGCAACCATAGAAGGGGTAGTACGCGCACCTTCTGCGTTCTCGATTACTTTGGCGTCTTTGCCGTCCATTACAGATACACACGAATTTGTCGTGCCGAGGTCGATACCGATGACCTTTGCCATGTTTTCATTCTCCTTTCGGCAGACCGCCCGAACCCCAAAGGCCTTCGGATAATGTCGGATCAGCATCCGACCGGTCCCCAATACATTGCACTTGCGTGAGTTGTCGCAAACACGCAAGAAAACTTCAATTGGCTATATAAGAGGGGTCCCTTGCCCCTGCAAGGGACAGGACCCGATATATCGACACAAGATCTATCCGAAGCCATTTTCTGAGTTAAGAAATTGAACTTTTCTTTGGAAAACCACAGAAAACACCTCCATTGCATCCCGGTTTTCTGCGTAACCCTCATTTCTAAGAGGGTGTTTGTGGATAGAGCTCTTCAAGAGAGACGGAGTGTCCACTTTCCTGGACGATGCGCACGTGCTCTCGTGAAAGCTGCCTTGCAGCATCGACCCCACATGCATGAGCAATCATATCAACCTCCATCCGCACGCTATGACAATAAGCAGCGACTCGGTGGCTCTTTTCTGTTGGGTCAAGACCAGTCTGAAGTGCTTTATTATGGGTGGTGATACCTGTCGGACAGGTATTTTTGTTACACCGCATTGCTTGGATACAGCCCAGTGCGAACATGAAGCCCCTAGCAGTTACTACAAAATCAGCCCCTGAACACAACACTAGGGCAACGGCGGACGGGATAATTCGCTTTCCAGAAACAATGATACGGATACGGTCACGCAGATCATGCTTTCGCAAGACATGATCGACAATTGGAAGTGCCTCAGAGATCCTTAGACCTACGTTGTCCATGAGAGGCATTGGCGCTGCACCCGTACCACCATCTGCCGAATCGATGGTGATAAAGTCAGGTGCATGCTCGATCCCACGATGGTTGATTTCACGACAGAGCTCTTCCACCCAAGCGCTTGAGCCGATCACTGTCTTGAAACCTACAGGCTTCTTGGCAATGCTGCGGACGCGGCTGATGAAGTCTAAGAGCTCACCCGTATTGCTGATCTCAGGATGACGATTTGGAGCGTGAGATGGTTGCCCGACTTTGAGCCCACGAATTTCTGCGATCTCAGGTGTCACCTTTCCACCAGGCAAGAGACCACCTTTTCCGGGTTTTGCGCCTTGAGCGAGTTTGATCTCGACCATTTTGACCTGAGCGTTGTCCGTTATTTTTTTCAGCTTGTCTTCATTGAGCGTGGAGTCATCATTCCGGCAACCATTTTTTGCTGTCCCCATTTGAAAGACAATGTCAGCACCACCTTCTAAATGGTACGGAGATAAGCCACCTTCTCCAGTATTCATCCAGCACTTTGCCATCTTCGCACCTCGTGAAAGAGCGAGGACCGCAGGTCGGGAAATAGCGCCGTAACTCATGCCAGAGATGTTAAAGTAACTGGGAGGCACATAGGGATTTTCGACGTAAGGACCGATGAGAAGCGGCTCAGGCTCATCGATTTCCTTCTCCAATTTTGCGAAGGGGGCATTCACGAACAGTGCCGTTCCGGGTAAGTTGAGGTTTTTTGTGGACCCGAACGCCATTGTATTACCTTCTGCCTTGGAAGCATGATCCACCCAGGTTCGCTCTGCCCGGTTGAACGGCATTTCCTCCCGATCCATAGCGAAGAAGTACTGACGGAAAAACTCACCTAAATGCGAGAAGAGCGCTCGGAATCGACCCACGACAGGGAAGTTATGCCGAATGGCATCTTTGTGTTGGCGTCGATCAACAACATAAAGAACGATAGCGGTAATAAGTGCGATCAAGATCAGGAGTGAAACAAACGCTGCAAAAATATTTAGTACAGTCGAAAGTAACGTAGGAAGAAGGTGCATTTGTGGATCTCCTTAACTGGGAGCCGCTATTTTGAAGATTATGGGTTAAATTCACTTTCGGCAAATCTCTCCAAATTTTCCGTTTTTGTAAGCGGTCTTTTCAGCAAATATGTCCAGATTAGAAGAGGTCTTGAGATGCAATTGAGCGATGGCTTTCCTAAAGGTTTCAAGTACCTGCCCGGATACTTCTCTTCTGAGGAGCAGAAGGAACTTATCGATACGCTGAGGCATCTCATCAAAGAAGCTCCATTATTCACTCCAGTGATGCCGCGAACGGCCAAGCCTTTTTCCGTTCGGATGAGCAATCTTGGTGCATTGGGATGGGTGTCTGACAAGGGTGGCTATCGCTACCAACCACTACATCCAGAGAGTGGCCAGGCTTGGCCTGATATCCCTGAAGTTCTACTGAGGCTTTGGAACAAGGTTGGTGACTGCTCGGCAGCGCCAGAAGCCTGCCTCGTGAACTACTATGCAGAAACAGCTAAAATGGGCATGCATCAAGACAGGGATGAAAAGACGTTTGAAGCCCCGGTTGTGTCAGTCAGTCTTGGAGATACAGCAATGTTCAGACTCGGCGGTGTGAAACGCGGAGGCCCGACGCAATCACTTAAGCTTAATTCAGGAGATGTTGTTGTACTCGGAGGAGAGTCGCGGCTTTGCTACCACGGCATTGACCGTATTCTTGGCGGGAGTTCGAGCCTCCTTAAGGACGGAGGCAGACTGAATCTGACACTCCGCCGCATCTCGCCATTTTAGTCAGAGTATCAGGCCTCTTCGAGCGCGCCAGCCATAAAGAAGGCACGAATGCCGCTGGACACGAAACGAATAGTGCCTTCGACTATCTCATCCTGATCCATTTCTTCATCGTAAGGGCCTTTGGAAGCCCCAGTCACAACGTAAAGCGCCTCTAACGTTGCGCTGTGCATGAGCATCATCAGCAACTGAGCACGAGGGCCCGTTGGAATGTCGCTCTTGGTGGCTTTCGCCAGAGCCTTCGTGATCCTAAGGATAATTCTTGGTGGCTCCCATGAATGCATTATCTTCTGACCCGACTCCGGGTCAGAGAAGACCTGACGAATGAGAACAACAAACGGAACCAGCTTTCCAGTGTCTCTTGAGATCCCTTGTACAATCAAGGGTTCCATGAATGCGCGGGTTATCTCTTCCAGGTCGGGCTCGCGCCCACCAACTTCAAGCGCATCCAGACGCTGCATGCGCATATCGTCAATTTCGCGAAGGCGGCGCATAAAGACCGCTCTGACAAGATCATCTTTGCTGCCAAAGTGATAGTTGACTGCTGCAACATTAGCGTCGGCTTTTTCGGTGATCATTCTTACAGAAGTTTCCGCAAGACCATGTTCAGCGAGCAAGCGTTCTGCTGCATCAAGTAACCGTTCACGGGTCCCCAATTCAGAACTGTCTGGCACAGCGGCACCTCCAGGAAGATAGTTTACAATTGCTTTGAGCACTCTCTGAAGGTTTTGAGTAGACCCTTAGAAATCTCAAATACTTCTCTTAAGCTACCTTGCTTTTAGCACGTTTTAGTGAGCAACAACCCGCCTACAATTCATATCATCAATTGCAATGACTATATAAAACTTAGATAATTTTATGCAGTAACTTAGTATAATCCAATTATTTCTAGAATTTTCAGCTGTATCCGGCTAACCAATAAAAAAACGGGAGCGTAACAACTCCCGTTTTTCATAGTTTCAACTCAGAATATCTTAGAGATAGATGCCGTAAGCAATTGCTGAAAGAGCGATTGCTATGACCCAAAGTGCGACACGTCCAGAACGGCTATGCTTCGCTTCCGATCTACCAATCGCATCTGCGGTTGCCTCATCGAATCTCAGGCCGTTGTTTGCCATCGCTTCCAGCTGATTGGAAAACTTGCTCGCACGGTCAGCAATAATCGGTAAATCACTTGCCAAACGACCCAAAACAGTCACGCCTGTTGCCAGGTCTGTGATGCGCCCCATAGGGCCAAGATTTCTCTGAATCCAACCGGTTACAACAGGGTCAGCCGTGTTCCACATATCCAGATGCGGGTTCAGTGAACGGGCGACACCTTCTGCCAGAACCATGTTTTTTTGCAGCAAAATTAACTGAGGCTGAGTATGCATGTTAAACATCTCAGTCACTTCAAACAGCTGTGTCAGCAAACGCGCCATTGAGATTTCACTGGCATCATGCCCATGGATCGGCTCACCAATCGCCCGAATTGCTTGTGCGAATATATTCACATCCTGATCTGCAGGCACATATCCAGCTTCAAAGTGAACTTCGGCAACTCGCAGATAATTGCGAGTTATGAATCCATATAGAATTTCCGCCAGGAAGCGTCGCTCAGACAGTCCCAGACGTCCTGTGATCCCTAAATCGACCGCGACCAGAGTCCCGTCCGGCTCAATGAAGAGATTGCCCTGATGCATATCCGCGTGGAAAAAACCGTCACGTACGGCATGGCGCAAGAAAGTCTGGATCACATTATTGCCCAGCTCCGCCAGGTCATGACCTGCTTCCTCGATACCTTCCAGATTGGAAAGCTTTACGCCGTCGATCCACTCCATGGTGAGCACGGAACGAGAGGTACGTGGCCAATCCACACTGGGAACGCGAAAATCTTTGTCGTCCTTGCTGTTTTCACCCATTTCAGAAAGAGCTGCGGCTTCCATGCGCAGGTCCATTTCCAAAATGACAGCGTGCTCATAGGTCTCGACCATCATAAGCGGACGAAGACGGCGGCTTGCCGGACTAAAACGCTCAGCAAGGCGGGCAGCAAGGTAAAAGCTCTTTAAGTCTCGCTTAAACCCGCGCTCGACACCGGGGCGCAGCACTTTAACGGCTACTTTTTCCAGTTCACCATCGCGGTTTCGGAAATACGCAGGATGCACCTGTGCAATCGAGGCAGCAGCAACTGGCTCACCAAATTCTTCGAAGTGATCTTCGACTGTTTTGCCCAGCTGTTCTTCGACTGTTTTGCGCGCGTACTGCGTCAGAAATGGTGGAACATTGTCCTGAAGTGCAGACAGCTCCTTTGCGGCTTCCTTACCAACCACATCCGGGCGTGTCGCAAGAAACTGCCCCAACTTAATGTAGGAGGGACCAAGGCGGTTCAGCGCATCTGTCAGGCGTGCTGCAGCATCTTTTTTCTCAATGCCACGACGCTCAACCATACGTACGACACCAATAGCCAAGCGCGGTCCGGGAGGGAGATCTGGCAGAGAAACGAGTCCGAAAACACCTTCGCGGGCCATAACATAACCCGCGAAAACCAGACGCATAAATGGCACAATATTTGCGATCATAACTGGTTAGATTTTCCAGCCGGAGTGAAGTGCAGCGATACCGCCGGTGTAGTTTCGATAAGTGACACGCTCAAAACCTGCATCACGTATCATCTGCGCAAAACGTTCCTGATTTGGAAACTTGCGGATAGATTCTACGAGATAGCTGTATGGGTCTCCATCACCTGTCACCGCCTGTCCGATTTTTGGAATAGCGTGGAAAGAAAACAGGTCGTAGACCTTATCAAGTGCTGGCACGTCTACCTGTGAGAATTCAAGGCACATAAAGCGGCCGCCGCGTTTGAGCACACGGTGAGCTTCTTTCAGTGCTTTGTCGATCTGAGGGACGTTACGGATACCGAATGCAATGGTGTAGGCATCGAAGTGCTTGTCCGGGAAAGGCAGCTCTTCTGCATTGCCCTGAATAAACTCGATGTTTTCAGAAAGACCAGCTGCGCTTGCGCGATCTTTACCGACACCCAGCATTGATCCGTTGATGTCACAGACGGTGGATTTGATTGTGCGATTGGAGCGTTCAACAACGCGGGTTGCAATGTCTCCAGTACCGCCAGCCACATCCAGATGTCGCCATTCACGGGCGCCATTCTTTGGTGGGTTCATGCTGGAAACCATCGCATCTTTCCAGAGACGATGCATTCCGCCAGACATAAGATCGTTCATCAGGTCATAGCGGGATGCCACTTTGTGGAAAACATCATCCACCAGATCCTGCTTTTCACCTTCGCGAACTGTGCGAAACCCGAAGCTAGTTGCCATTTCAGTCGGGTCTGTTACGGATGCCTGCTCAGGGGTTGAGAACTCACGCGCCATAATCAAATCACTCCATTTCGCGGGCGAACATAGTACAGCTTGTTACAAAGCGCTATTCTAGAACGCAATCTTTGCCCAGCAGCAAACCACTGTACCAACGGATATCTTATGCCTGAATTACCGGAGGTTGAAACAGTCCGTCGCGGACTAGCTCCTTTTTTTGACAATGCAACAATTTGCAGAGTTGAACAACGCCGACCTGATCTTCGTTTTCCTTTTGGCGATGATTTTGTAAATCGCCTGGAAAATCGCAGAGTTGTTTCCTTCAGTCGCCGCGCAAAATATCTGCTACTTGATCTGGACAGCGGTGATGTTTTGGTGATGCACCTCGGCATGTCGGGCTCCTTCCGCTGGATCGAGACTGATGATCAAGAGCCAACGCAAACCGTTGAAATGTATCATGCAAAAGGTAAGCACCCTCAGCATGATCATGTCATCTTCCATGTTCGGCCAGCTGATCAGGAAACGATCATAAAGATCATTTACAATGATCCGCGCCGGTTTGGATTTATGGTGCTCATTCCACGCAGTGAGCTGGCAACACATCCGATGTTTGTCGATATGGGGATCGAACCACTCGGCAATGAACTGGATGGAGCCTACCTCGCCAAGCTGTTTGAGAACCGGAAAACCTCTCTCAAGGCAGCTTTGCTCAATCAGAAGTTCATTGCAGGATTGGGTAACATTTATGTGTGTGAAGCACTCTGGAGAACGGGGTTAAGTCCCTTCAACAGCGCATCCACGCTTGCAGGCAAATCTGGTAAGCCACTCAAAAAGGCCGATGAGCTTTCCAATCACATCCGGGAAGTCTTGCAGGAAGCGATAAAATCCGGCGGATCTTCCTTGAAAGATCACCGACAAGCGGATGGCTCACTCGGATATTTCCAGCACAATTTTTCTGTCTATGATCGCGAGGGAGAAGCTTGTCGGACACTGAAGTGTGATGGCGTCATTGAACGGAAGGTTCAAAATGGGCGTTCAACGTTCTTTTGCCCTAAATGCCAGAAGTAAGAATGAGAGCTGATCTGTCACGCTTGAGGGAATTGCATTCCCCAGAGCAACTGTCTAGGAAACAGGCATAATATTAAAAAGCCGGCGGGATGCCCTGCAGACGGCGAGAAAAGGATAGCCCTATGAAAATCGGTGTAGTTGGTGTTGGCGCTGTTGGAAGTACTGCAGCCTACGCCATGGCCATGAACGGTGTGGGCAACGAAATTGTACTCGTCGATTACAATCCGAAACTCGCTATTGCTCAAGCTGAAGATATTCTTCACGCAACCCCGTTTGCACGCCCGATGAGTGTTATTGGTGGTGATTACAGTGATTTGAAAGACGCTGCCGTTGTCGTGATTGCGGCTGGTGTTAACCAGCAACCTGGTGAAACCCGCATTGAGCTGTTGGCACGCAATGCTGGCGTGTTTGCGAAAGTCATTCCTGAGGTGCTGAAATATGCGTCGAATGCGATCCTGATCATCGCAACCAATCCGGTTGATATCATGACCCAGGTTGCGACGGAGATTTCTGGCCTGCCTCGTAATCGTGTCATCGGCTCCGGTACAATTCTGGACACTGCACGGTTCCGTACTTTACTGGGTAAACATCTGGGCATTACGCCAACGTCGGTACATGCAGATGTGCTTGGTGAGCACGGTGACAGTGAAGTGCTTGTCTGGTCTGGCGCCAAAGCTGGTAATACGCCGCTGTTTACCTTTGCAGAGCAGGTCAACAAGCCAATCACCCAAGATGTTCGTGACCGTATCGACCATGGTGTTCGTTACGCTGCCTATTCGATCATTGAAGGCAAGGGGGCAACCAACTACGGCATTGGCGCAGGGCTCTCCCGTATCGTGAAGGCTATCGTGACAAATGAACACGCCGTCATCAGCCTTTCCATCGTCAATGAAGAGATCGTCGGCGTGAGGGACACAGCCCTTTCAGTGCCGCGAGTGCTGGGTGCTGACGGTATTGAAGCTACGCTCCTCCCAAGTCTGGATGAGTTGGAACGTAGCCAGCTGCAAGCTTCCGCGGTGGCGTTGGAAACGGCGGCAAAAGAAGTACTTTCCAAGCACCTGAAATAGTGAAGATCCTGCAAAAGCTTTATTTCGGCAGTTTTATTAGGCTTTTGCGGAATTTTCTTATTCTCACCTTGGCAAAAACCTGTTTTTCACCTATGCCACAGACCTAGTTTCTGATGCACAAGCGCATACAATCGCCAAGTTAGCTATTGGATTAGGTTTGTTGCGCGCGTCTGTGCACCACTTGCAGCGCGGAGAGTATTGATGACACAGGCGGATATCGGCCTTGTTGGACTAGGCGTCATGGGAGCCAATCTGGCTCTTAATATCGCAGACAATGGCTATAAAGTAGCGGTATTCAACCGTACTGCAGAGGGAACCCAAGCTTTCATGGAGAAGGCTGGACACCTCAAAGACATGTTTATTCCGTGCTACAGCACAGAAGAGCTGGTAGCGAACATCAAAGCCCCTCGTCCTATCATTTTGATGGTTCCGGCAGGCGAGCCAGTTGATCAGCAGATTTCTGTTCTGAAAGACCACCTGAAAGACGGTGACATTCTGATTGACGCAGGCAACAGCGACTTCCACGACAGTAACCGCCGCTACAAAGAACTGGCCGACACGCCATTCACCTTTGTTGGCATGGGCGTTTCTGGTGGTGCGGAAGGCGCTCGCTTCGGTCCATCCATCATGGTTGGTGCTTCTGAAGCCGCTTATGCGCGTATCGAGCCTATCCTGAAAGCAATCTCAGCAAAGCACAATGACGAACCTTGTGTTGCTTTGATGGGTCCTGAAGGTGCTGGCCACTTTGTGAAGACCTTGCACAACGGCATTGAGTATGCCGACATGCAGATGATCGCTGAAGTTCACGAGGTGCTAACCGAGACACTTCGCATTAGCATTCAGGAACAAGCCGAGATCTTCTCCAAGTGGAATGAAGGCCCGCTGGCGTCTTACCTCATTGAGATCACCGCAAACGTCATGGGTGTGATTGATGAAGAGAGCGGCAAGCCAATTCTGGATGTTATTCTGGATACTGCTGGCCAAAAAGGTACTGGTCGCTGGTCCGCTGTTGAAGCACATATGCTTGGCGTTCCGGCAACTGGTATTGATGCAGCTGTTGCAGCTCGCTGTATGTCTGCAAGCCGTGCACTCCGTCAGGAAGTTGCAGAGCTTTACCCGCAGTCTGATGCAGTTCTGACTTGGGAAATCAAGCAGGAAGGCATCGACGCCTGTGAGCGCGCACTGATCGCTGGTAAGATTGCGGCTTATGCTGAAGGCTTTGCTGTGCTGGCTGCTGGCGGCAAGGAAAACGGCTGGGATTTGCCAATGGGTGACATTGCTCGCATCTGGCGTCAGGGCTGTATTATCCGCTCACGCTTCCTGGATGAGATTGCGCAGGCATATGACCAAAATCCTGACCTGAAATCTCTCTACCTGGCTCCTGCTATTGCTGAACGTATGAAAGATGCTGTTCCTGGTCTGCGCGATATGCTGAGCCTGAGCATCACCAACGGCGTACCAACACCTGCTCTTTCAGCAGCGCTTGGTTCGTTTGACATGATCCGTCAGAAGCGGACTGCTGCCTACGTGATTCAAGGTCAGCGTGACTTCTTCGGTCAGCACGGCTTTGAACGTACGGACAAAGAAGGCTCTGGCTTCCACGGCCCTTGGCCTGCTGGTGGCGCGTAAGCTAGATACAACTTAGGCATGCTAGTTATTAACTAGGCTGTGCTATGCCTGATTGAAATTTGATGCAGAAACTGGCAGGACCCCTATGTGGCCCTGCCCGTCCTTAAGAAGGCTGGCATGTAGAAGCTACAAACTGAGCCTTTACTAATCCCGGGAATAAGATGTGACTGCCAATTCACCCAACGGAGCTGAGATTTACCGCCGTCTCATTAAAGCGATTGAGAGCCGTGAACTGAAACCCGGCAGTCGCTTGCGTGAAGCAGAACTGGCAGAGAAATTCGGCGTCAGTCGTACACCTATCCGGGAAGGCCTGAAGCGCCTTGAAGCGCAAGGACTTGCCGTTCATGAACCAAACCGCGGCATGGTCATTCCTAGTCTGGACCACAACCAGATCAGCGAACTGTACTACCTACGTGAAGTGCTGGAAGGGACTGCGGGTCGACTGGCTGCGCAGCATGCCTCAAGTGCTGAAATCGAGATTCTTCAAGAAATGGTCGAATCCGACATGCAGAACCTTGCCGATGCAGAGCGCTTGATCAAGACCAACCGCGAGTTCCATCGCCGCTTCTATCTCGCATCCCACAACCGCTATCTGGTTGAGCAAATTGACCATATGCGTCTATCTTTGCTGCTGCTGGCAGGCACAACCCTGACCGATGATGATCGTCGTCGTCTGGCGATTGAAGAGCATGCAGAGATTGTGGATGCAATTTCCAAGCGGGATTGTGACCGTGCTGATAAAGCTGCACGCCACCACATCGCAGAAGCCCATAAGGCTCGCTTAAAATTCTTCACTCAGCTCACCTGAGTCTTGTTTAAATTTGGGTGATTTGGAGCGCGTTCTGCTAACAGGACGCGCTTTTTTGCATATGTGAGTCGGTATAAGTACCTAAAAAACCAATCAAAACAAGCTTCACTTTTATTAGTCTGAGATATCACATAAGTTTCATATGAACATAGTAGACGTTCATATGAACAGCATATTTGCAGATTGAAGCAGACTTTTGTGATGGAAACAGCGCTCAGTACAAGACAATCAGAGATTATCTCTCTCGTGCGTTCCAATGGTTTCGCGAGTGTGGACTCGTTGTCGGAGCAGTTTGCGGTTACCACCCAGACGATCCGCCGAGACATAAATCGCTTGAGCGAACTGGGGTTATTGAGGCGGGTTCATGGTGGTGTGGAGGTTCCGGCGAACCGGGGCAACATCACCTACAAGGCCCGAAAAATCCTTAATCTTGAGGCAAAGAACGCAATTGGGTACTCCGTCGCTGAGTACATCGACGATGGCGCAACACTTGCTTTTTCCATCGGTACAACGCCTGAAATTGTTGCAGAAGCTCTTGATACCCACGAGGGATTGAAGATCTTCACCAACAACATGAACGTAGCGATTGCAGCGCTGCGGAACACTTCCAGCGAAGTTACGATTGCCGGAGGTCGATTGCGCCATGGCGATCTGGACGTTCTTGGTTCAAGCGCGGAAGGTTTCTTCAGAAACTATAAGTTCGACGTCGGCATCTTTGGCGTTGCTGGCGTGGACAGTGATGGCACCCTTCTAGACTTCAACGAGGACGAAGCTGCAGCTCGTCAGGCCATCTTGGCAAACTGCCGTCAATCCTTTCTTGTTCTAGACCATTCTAAGTTTGGTCGCCTCGCCCATGTGCGTGCTGGCTTCCTGACTGACGTCACAAAGATCTTTTGCGAAGAAACCCCGCCAGCTTCAATCCTTTCAATAATTGAGAAGTCATCTGCAGAGCTCGTGATCTGCAAACAGGAGCCTACTCTATGAGCAACCTGAACCATCCAGCTCGCCTAGAACTTTCAAACCTGACCAAGTCCTGGGGAGATTCAACGGCAGTCAACAATGTCAACCTGTCCGTGGATGGTGGAAGTTTTACGGTTCTGTTGGGACCCAGTGGATGCGGCAAATCCACGACGTTGCGCTTGATTGCCGGGTTGGAAGAGGCAACTTCCGGGCAAATCACAATAGGCGGGCGGGATGTAACTTATCATTCCCCCGCCCAGCGCGACATCTCCATGGTGTTCCAGAACTACGCACTCTTTCCGCATATCTCTGTGGCGGAGAACATTTTGTTTGGCCTGAAGGTGCGCAAAGTAGGAAGAGCGGAGCGGGATGAGCGGTTGAAGACTGCAGCCGATCTTCTCGGTATTTCTCAGTTGCTGGACCGAAAGCCGTCGCAGCTTTCTGGCGGACAACAGCAACGGGTTGCTCTTGGACGTGCCATCGTTTCTCAAAAGCCTGTTTGCCTGATGGATGAACCGCTCTCCAACCTTGATGCAAAGCTGCGGCAAGAAATGCGCGTTGAGCTGAGAGCACTGCAGCAGCAGCTTGGCCTGACGATGGTTTACGTAACCCACGATCAGACCGAGGCTATCACCATGGCGGATCAGGTGGTGCTGATGAACAAGGGCAAAGTTGAGCAGGTCGCAACACCGAAAGTCATCTATGAGCGCCCTGCCAGTGTGTTTACAGCGCGTTTCATTGGCGTGCCTCCGATGAACATCGTGGAGCTGGACAGAGTTCGTGCTGTTACCCCCACCACTGCTCAGTCTTTGCTGCCTGATGCGCCTGAGGGATGTCTATTAGGCCTGCGTCCAGAGGACATCAGATTAACTGGTGAAAACGGTGTTCCCGCCCAAGTGTTGAGCCTTGAATACATGGGAGCAGATACGTTGGCTAACTGCTCTGTCGGTGGTGAAAAGTTGCTCGTTCGCGTGAAAGGCAGCACTGACTTAAGCCCGGGGCAGAACATTGGCCTGACCTGGGATGAAGAAATTCCTGCAAGTTTTCAGCGAGATACCGGCAAACGCCGGGAAGAATTCAAGCCGGTCGAGGTGCAATTCGAGCCGGCTTGAAAAACGCGCATCAGCGCATTGGAGTGCCCCAATTACTAGGGCAATTTGAGGATATAAACCTATGAAATCCATTTTCAAGTCTTTAGGTCTGGCAGCTTCTGCCGCTGCTCTATCCCTTGGTACTGCGATCAGCGCTCATGCGGTTGATCTGCAATTCTATTTTCCTGTGGCTGTTGGCGGTACGGCCGCAACAACAATTGAAGAGCTGACAGCAGAGTATGCGGCTGCTCATCCTGACGTGAATATCAATGCTGTTTATGCGGGTTCTTATCAGGATACTGTTTCCAAAGCTCTGACCGCAGCGCGTGGCGGCAACCCTCCACAGCTCTCCGTGATCCTGTCAGTCGACATGTTCACTCTCATTGATGAAGACGTGATCATTGCGTTTGATGATGTTGCTAACTCAGATGAAGACAAGAAGTGGCTGAATAGCTTCTACCCTGCCTTCATGGAGAACTCGCAGACTGGCGGAAAGACTTACGGTATTCCATTCCAACGCTCTACTCCGGTTCTCTATTGGAACAAGGAAGCCTTTAAGGCGGCGGGTCTGGATCCAGAAAAAGCACCTGCAACATGGGAAGAGATGGTTTCCATGGGCCAGAAGCTGATCAAGAAAGACGCTTCCGGCAACGTGACCCAGTGGGGTGTGCGTATTCCTTCCTCTGGTTTCCCTTACTGGCTGTTCCAGGGCCTGACCACCGAGAACGACGCTATTCTGGCAAACGCTGATGGCAACAAGACCAACTTTGACGACCCAAAGGTTGTTGAAGCTCTGCAGTACCTTGTCGACCTTTCTGGCAAGCATGGCGTGATGGCTCCCGGTATCATCGAATGGGGTGCAACTCCGAAGGCATTCTTCGAAGGCAACACCGCTATGATGTGGACCTCAACTGGCAACCTAACCAACGTACGCAATAACGCACCGTTCGACTTCGGCGTTGCTATGTTGCCAGCAAACAAACGTCGCGGCGCACCTACTGGTGGCGGTAACTTCTACATCTTTAAAGATTCCAGTGATGAGCAGAAGAAAGCTTCCGTTGACTTCGTGAAGTGGATCACCGCTCCAAAGCAGGCTGCTAAATGGTCGATGGCAACAGGTTATGTTGCGCCGTCTCCAGCCGCTTGGGAAACTGATGAGATGAAGGCTTATGCAGCTGACTTCCCACCTGCTTTGGTTGCTCGTGAGCAGCTGAACCACGCGGTTGCAGAACTCTCCACATACCAGAACCAGCGTGTCACCCGTATCTTCAACGATGCACTGCATGCTGCGATCACCGGCAAGAAAACACCGGAAGAAGCCCTGAAAAGTGCTCAGGCAGAAGCAGACCGTATTCTCTCTGAATACCGCTAAGCCACTCTGATTTCACGTGATCCAGCGAGGCGCAGTTCTGCTGCGCTTCGCTCCAGCATTTTCCAAGAGGTTACCAGATGACCAAACGTATGCAGTGGATTTACGCGTGGCTGTTGCTGACACCAGCAATGGTGATGCTGTTCGCGTTCACCCACTTCCCGGCCATCACCACCATCATCAATAGTTTCTTCTCCACGCCTCGTGGGCGCAGACCTGCCAAGTTCGTAGGGCTGCGGAACTACGAAGAGCTAATGGCGGACCCAACCTTCTGGAAAGTGCTGGTCAATAACCTTTGGTATGCGATGGCAACCATTCCAGCTTCCATCGGCATCTCTCTGTTGATGGCAATCTGGGTGAATGACAAGCTGAAAGGGCGCAGCCTTGTGCGCATGTCGTTCTTTGCGCCCACTGTGTTGCCTCTGATCGCGGTCGCAAATATCTGGCTGTTCTTTTATACGCCGGGCTTTGGTTTGATCGACCAGCTACGCATGGGTGTTTTCGGCCTCCCCGAGAACTCATGGCTTGGCCAGCAGGAAACTGTACTGATCTGCATGATGGTTGTGACTATCTGGAAAGAAGCCGGGTTCTTCATGATCTTCTACTTGGCTGCCTTACAAGCTATCCCTCCCTCTTACAAAGAAGCTGCCGATATTGAAGGGGCGAGCCGCTGGACCTTCTTCTGGAAAATCACCTGGCCGCTGCTCATGCCAACAACTTTGTTCGTATCTATCAACGCTGTTATCAACTCTTTCCGCCTGGTGGATCACATCTTCACCATGACAGGTGGAGGGCCAGATAACGCTTCGTCTTTGTTGCTCTTTTATATTTATGAGGTCGCCTTCAAGTACTGGCAAACCTCTTATGCCGCCACGCTGACTGTCGTGATGCTGGCTATTCTCTCGATCATCGCGATCGGCCAATTCTTCTTTATGGATCGTCGGGTGCATTACAGATGAGCGACTTATCTCTTTCCAACACTGTTGAAACAGCCCGTCCACGTCAGTTCGATTTTGATCGTGCTCTCAACACCTTCGGGGCATGGACACTCGCTATTCTCTGGGCATTGCCGTTGCTTTACGCGATCTGGACGGCGTTTCATCCTGCAGCTTACGAGGCAAACTTTGAACTGTTTGCCCCGCTTACACTGGAGAACTTCACTAAAGCATGGTCAGCAGCTCCGTTTGCTCAATACTTCCTGAACACGACCATGCTGGTGACGATCATTTTGATTGCACAGTTTGTCTTGGGCACACTCGCGGCTTATGCCTTTGCACGCTTTGAGTTCCCCGGCTCGAGCATCCTGTTCACTCTGGTGCTTTTACAGCTGCTTGTGATGCCGGATATTCTGATTGTCGAGAACTACAAGATGATCCGAAATCTGGGCCTGATAGACACAATCGTAGCGATTGGCCTCCCCTATATGGCGTCTGGATTTGGGATCTTCTTGCTACGCCAGACGTTTAAGACCATTCCACGTGAGCTGGACGAGGCTGCGCGGGTAGAAGGTGCTGGTCCGCTACTCGTGCTCTGGAAGGTTTACGTGCCGCTGGCAATTCCGACCTACCTCGCTTACGGGCTTGTTTCGGTCAGCCACCACTGGAACAATTTCCTCTGGCCTTTGATCATCACCAACTCGGTAGAGACGCGCCCTGTTACGGTTGGGCTCTCTATCTTTGCTGCGGTTGATGGTGGTGTGGAATGGAGCGTTATCAACGCGGCGACACTTATGACATCAGGCCCGTTGCTGATCGCTTTCCTGCTGTTTCAGAGACAATTTGTGCAGAGCTTCATGCGCGCAGGGATTAAGTAGGGAAATCGTAATTCCTACCCCTCAAATTTAAATGAAATAGGTGACCTTTGAAGAGGTTCACGACAGTCTTTTGAGGGGAATGAATGAAACTTACCGCGATAACAGCCAGTATCTTTGCAGTATTACTCGGAATTTCGGGGTGTGCCGTGGTTTCAGTCGGAGGGGCTGCGGTCTCTGTTGCTACAACTGCAGTAACAACAACTGCAAAGGTTGGAACAAGTGTCGTAGGAGGAGCGGTGGATCTTGCTATTCCGGACGATAACGAAGACGATGGGTAATAGACCTGTTACTTCAGGTAGATAGCGTAGTATTTCAGATTAATCTACGCTAACGGTTTCAGTACTCGCCAAAACGACTTCTATTGCGCGATGCAACTCGGACATTTGATCTTCATCGAGAACTTCAACGAGCTCACTGCGCGTTTCGACATCCAATTGCTCAAGTGAAAACTTGTCAGCAGGAAGCTCCACGAGAGGTTCAGCACTGGCAGAAATCGGCAGAATTGGGCTATCCAGGCGCTCTGCTTTGACGCGAGCATCTTCCAAAATGACATGCACGAGGCCGCGGCGGTCGTCGGGGAGATTAACCTCAGCAACGATCGCATTGACGGTGTTGCGGTCTCCCAGCAGCAATACTGGCGGCTTGGAAGTCGCAGAATTGGTCATCGAGAGGGCAGTCAGCAACACGCCCATAAACACTACTAGAAGATACGGCATATACTAGATTCTTACGGTCTAAGTGTCAGTTCAAGCTCAGATTATACAGGACAGAAGTATGAAGTAATAACCGCTCGAACTGGTTCATTTCTTTATATTCTTCCAGGGTGTTACGCGCCAGTGCAGGATCATCCGTGATAATTCCATCTACGCCCATGGAGATGTAGCGCAACATGGTAGACGGATTGTTAACCGTCCAGACGAAAACCTGCTTACCGGTCTCTTGTGTTCTTCTGATGAAGTTCAAAGAGGCGGAGGTGGAGGAGACGGCTACGAAGTTTCCTTTGAGTTCGGAGAAATTACCGATAGATGTGGCGGTAAGAAGGCCGATGTTCCAATTTGGTTCTAATTTTCGCATTCTAGAGAGGGCTGATCGTTCTAACGACATGATTGCTATGTCGTTTTCCATGTCAGCCTGCGTGATGATGCGGGCGACCTCGTTTTCGAGGTGTTCGTTGCGGCTGCGGGGATAATATTTGAGCTCAATGAGGAGAACTGCCTTCCCCCTCACAATCTCAAGCGCCTCACGAAGCGTTGGGACGCGCTCGCCCTGGAACTCCATTCCAAACCATCCGCCCACATCGAGAGACTGGATTTCTTCCAGTGTCAGATCCCAAACATTGGCTGGCTTGCTGATGAGGCGCATGAAGTCGCTGTCGTGGGCGATGACCACGGAGCCGTCCGCAGCTTCCTGAACATCGACCTCAATCCAGTCGGCTTTGTCCTCAATTGCTCGCTCCAACGAGGCTATGGTGTTTTCCGGCGCGTGGGCGGAGGCCCCGCGGTGGGCGATGATCAGGACATCTTTTTGTGGCAGATCGGCTGAGACCCAATACGTCCCTGTCAGCACCACGATGGTTCCGACCACTCCAATGAGAGCGGCAAGGCGCATAGGTGTCAGTGGGTTGGCCCACTTACTCTCCAGCTTTGGCGTATGCGGCACCTCAGAAAACGTGTGCCCTTTTCCATCGGCAACGAACAAAGCTGCCTTGAAAAGCAACGCCATAGTGCCAGACATCACGCCACTGATCAGCGTGTTGCCCACCAACAGGAGCACGACGAGACTGCCCAAGATCGCTGCCAATGTCTCGGGGGAGTTCTCCCCAAACGAAATGGCGTAGGAGCCGATCAGTTCCAGCGAGATCAGGAAGAACGCATGGATGAGGATGTCCAGAAGCAACCACAGCGAGACGGCACCTGCAAAGACAGGGCGGAGGCCACGTGAGAGGAACCGGGCCCGCGAAAAAGCGGAGCCAACAGGATGATCTCTCAGCACCACGAGCGGCAAAGACAGCCCCCAGACGAGGATCGCGTAGAGTGGCATAACGATAACCAGTGCCACTCCAATTCCGATGAAGAAGGCAGCCATCCAGAACTCAACGGGTTGAAACTGGAGATAGTAGCTGAAGTCATGCTCTTGCAAAAAGATCAGTATACTCAGTGCGATAATGACAAGACCTGGGATCATTGCCATCACTAAGCGTTGTGTCAGCCGCCATGTAAACATACCAAGGCGGGGGAACATGCTGAGCGTTGAGAACAGAGCATTACGTGCAGCAGGGAACGCGCTTTCCTGCCTGTCCAGCACCGCGAGCAGAGCGACCTGCTCAAGCAGTGCCATGGCGATGAAGACGACGACAAAGAAGAATGCACCGAGCAGTCCAATCGGCGACAGAAAGAAAGACGCGATCTCATAATCGGCCAGCACCGCATTGCCGGAAAGGCCAATAACGAAGTTGCCGATACCAGCAACAATAGGTGTGATTGCAACTGCACCGAGAAAAACGAAGGCATAGTGAACCAGCAGCAAGCGAAATGCGTTTGCTTTCCAGCCACGAAGTATCAATTGAGCAAGCGTGTTTAATCGAGCTGCCATACCCTGTTCTTATCGTTGTTGGTGCAGACAGACTGGCTGATTGATGCCAATTAAATGCAATGTACCTGAAGAAGGTTCCGTAAGAGCGCATAGGTGCTGCGAAGTCAAGATATGCCAAACAAACGGTAACAGTTGAGCGGTGGATTCGCGTATTTTCACGATATTATCCCATTTATTTATGCGAATGATTTGCAACTGCAAAAGTGCGGAAAAGCTTTTAATGACAATAAGTTGCAACTGAAACTCATATTTAGAAAAACTCTAAATTACTGAAAGTGCACGTTTTTAAACTTGACAACAATAGTCAGGAATATGAAATAGCCGCAGTTTTCTCACGCTTTAGGGCGTGACAACATTTGCAAACTGAATTCGTGCAGCCCGGATTTTCCGCTCGCAGCGCGAGGCGAATTCACTGCACATTTAAGGGGATTACAATGAGCTTTATCCGTGGCGCTTTGCTCGGCACTGTAGCACTCGGCAGCCTTTCTACTGTTGCTGTCGCTGCAACTCCTTCTGACGTTCTTGCAACCTACGGCGATATTGCCCAGGCAGCGTTTGAAGACTCTCTGACAACTGCGAAGACCCTTCAGGGTGCAGTGGACGCGCTTGTCGCAGAGCCAACTGAAGACAACCTGAAGGCCGCACGCCGCGCATGGATTGCAGCTCGTAACCCATACCAGCAGACAGAAGTTTACCGCTTTGGTAACGCGATCGTTGATGACTGGGAAGGCAAGGTCAACGCTTGGCCGCTTGACGAAGGTCTGATCGATTACGTTGATGGTGCTTACGGCAATGAGTCCGAAGAGAACCCATTTTACGCAGCGAACATCATTGCAAACACTAAATTGACCGTTGCTGGCGAAGAAATCGACGCAACCGAAATTACACCTGCCCTGCTTGCTGAACAGCTTCAGGAAGCTGGTGAAGTGGAAGCAAACGTTGCGACCGGTTACCACGCAATTGAATTCCTGCTGTGGGGACAAGATTTGAACGGAACGGGGAAAGGTGCTGGCAACCGTCCTGCTTCTGACTTCGACACTGCAAATTGCACCGGCGGCAACTGTGAGCGCCGTGCAGACTACCTTCAGGCTGCAACGAAGCTGCTTATCACCGATCTGGAAGAGATGGTTGCAGCATGGAAAACCGACGGCGCAGCACGTAAAGAGCTGGCTGACAAAGGCGAAGCTGCAGGCATCGCAACCATCCTGACCGGCATGGGTTCCCTGTCTTATGGTGAACTGGCTGGTGAGCGCATGAAGCTTGGCCTGATGCTGAACGATCCTGAAGAAGAGCATGATTGCTTCTCTGACAACACCCACATGTCCCACTACAACGACGTGGTTGGCATCAACAACGTATTCCAGGGTAAATACACCCGCGTTGACGGTTCTGTTGTTGAGGGCGCTTCCCTTAAGGACTTGCTTGCAAAGGCAGATTCCGCTGTTTCAACTGAGCTGGAAGGCAAGCTGAATGCTTCCCTCGGCACCTTTACAGCCATGAAAACCCGCGCTGAAACCACTGAATCCTACGACCAGATGATTGGTGAAGGAAACACAGAGGGTAACGCAGTGGTACAGGCTGCTATCGATAGCCTGGTTGACCAGACATCTTCCATTCAGCGTGCTGTTCAGGTGCTGAAGCTGGAAAATATTGCATTCGAAGGCTCCGACAGCCTCGACAACCCTTCTGCAGTATTCGAATAAGATATCCAGTCCCGCACGAGACACCTCGTGCGGGACTTATCCCCCTCGCCTTTTGTTTGCGTTGTTATGTGCGTTCATTTGCGTGTTTTAGCGTTTTTGCGAAGGCCTATGTAAATACAGGCACCCGTTATGCCAGGAATGGTTCCAGCCACACTTCGCCGTCGTGCAGGAGTGATAGCCACTACCGCCGCTTTTACCAGCTTCCTCATTCCCGCCGCTTCTGCTGTTGATGTGAACCAGCGAGCCGACCTCAGTGACGGGGATAAAGCGAAAGTCAGCCGGGTTTTGAAGGCGCCGACTGATTTCTCCAAAGCTGAAAATTTTGAGTTGATGCAAGCGGGAAAAACAACGACCCGGAAGCCTCTCAATCGCGCTGTCTTTACCTACCCAAGTGCCAACCTCCCTTTCGAGCAGCATCAGGACTTCCGTCTGGGTGAGAGCCTGTTCCAAAAGTTCTGGGTGTCGACCCCAAGTTCTACGCGCGCCTCTGATGGTCTTGGCCCTCTGTTTAACGCTCGCGCCTGCGAAAGCTGTCACCCGAAAGCAGGGCGTGGTCGCCCGCCGGTTGATGACGAACGCCCAGTTTCCATTTTCATGCGCCTCTCAGTTACCCCTTCCACGCCGGAAGAGCGGGCTCTGATTGAGAGCGGTGAAGTGCCTCTCCTTCCCGAGCCGACCTATGGTGGCCAGCTGCAGAACTTTGGCGTGCCTGGCGTTCCCGGAGAAGGCGAGATGAAAATCACCTATGAAGAGATCAAGATTGATCTTTCTGAAGGTGAGACAGCCTCTTTACGCAAACCGACCTACACCATTGAAAACCTGGCTTATGGACCGATGTCTGAACATGCGCTGATTTCGGCTCGTGTTGCGCCGCCAATGATTGGCCTTGGCCTGCTGGAAGCGATTGCAGACACCGACATCACCTCTCAGGCTGATCCGGAGGATGCCGACGATGATGGCATTTCTGGCCGTGTAAGCTGGGTGAACCCTGCAGACCCTGACACCAAGCAGGTTGGCCGCTTTGGCTGGAAAGCCCTGAACGCGACCGTGCAATCTCAATCTGCTGGCGCTTTTGCAGGCGATATCGGCATTTCGACACCGTATGACCTGCGCAATTATGGAGACTGCACCGAAGCCCAGACTGCGTGCTTTGAGCAAGCGCATGGCGAGCAGGCGCATCTTGGTGTTTCAGAAGCGCCTGACCCGGTTCTGGACCTTGTGGTGTTCTATTCTCAAAACCTTGCCGTGCCAGCGCGTCGTGATGCGAATGACGCCCAAGTGCTTGCTGGTAAAAAGGTATTTTACGAGACAGGCTGTGCAAGCTGCCATACGCCTAAATATGTCACCAGCCGCACAGCTGAAAACCCGGAGCATCAGTTCCAGCTGATCTGGCCTTATACAGACCTGCTGTTGCACGATATGGGCGAAGGTTTGTCTGATGGTCGTCCAACAGGTTCTGCCAGCGGAAATGAATGGAAAACACCGCCGCTTTGGGGTATTGGACTGACAGAAACTGTCAATAATCACAGGTTCTTCCTGCACGATGGACGTGCACGTGGCCTGCTGGAAGCTGTGCTGTGGCACGGCGGTGAAGCAGAAGCTGCCAAAACCCGTGTAGTTGAAATGCCTGCTAAGGATCGAGCTAATCTGATCCGGTTCCTGGAGTCTCTTTGATGCAGTTTAAGCGTGCTGTCACTCTCAGCCTGGCCATTGCCTCGGCAATTGTTGTCTCTACGCCCTCTTTTGCGGCAGATACCACTGACTATGCTCAGTTCCCGCGCTCCAGCGTAGAGCAGTATATTCGCCCGGCGACCAAACAGCTTGCCAGCGCGTTGACCAATCTTGAGAAACGGACTGGTGATTTGTGCACCAGTTCCACGACTGAAAGCACCACTGCCTTTAATGCGGCTTTCAGCAAATCCGTTGCCGCACTCGCTGGCGTTGACTTTTTACGCTATGGGCCAATGGCGCAGGACAACCTTGCTCAACGCCTCGCCTTTTTGCCGGACAGTCGCGGTGTGGTTCGCCGCCAGATCAACAAGGTGGTTGCCAAGCAGGATCCTACTGTTCGCGATCCCGCTTCCCTTTCTGTCAAAAGCGTTGCCTTGCAAGGGCTGACTGCTCTTGAACGCATCTCTTACGCCAGTGATGGCACGTTGACGCTTGGTTCTGGCAAGGACGCTGTTTACCTTTGCGATTATGCCGAGAGCATCAGCATCAATCTGGTTGGTGCCGGATTGGAACTTGAAGCCGAATGGTCTGATCCTGACGGTTTTTCCAAGGTGCTTCTGGAACCAACCAAAGATGGTGGTGTGGTGCACACCCACAAAGAAGCTGCGGAGATGGTGTTCAATGCCATC
The DNA here is from genome assembly GCF_001623285.1 of Pseudovibrio sp. Ad26. Taxonomy (NCBI): domain Bacteria; kingdom Pseudomonadati; phylum Pseudomonadota; class Alphaproteobacteria; order Hyphomicrobiales; family Stappiaceae; genus Pseudovibrio; species Pseudovibrio sp. Ad26. The sequence goes on along the minus strand of NZ_LMCE01000008.1, from coordinate 116,681 downwards.
ACCACGGGTCTGATTGTCGACAAAGACCAGTATCTGCTTGTTGTGCTTGGCAAGACCGAGAAGAAAGCCAATCCAAAGAAGGCTCCCTTTGCCCGCAGCGGTAATGCTGTCACTTACCTTTCAGCCAGCCTTGCGGGTTTGCAAGGCGCTTTGAATGCAGGTGGCTACGCGAAGGTGCTGGAAGACGAGCAGGACTGGGTGGAAAGCTCGCTGAACTTTGAGTTTTCTAATGCGCAGCGTGTGCTTGCGAACTTGCCAAAACCACTTCAGGACACTGGCAAAGAGCCAGAGGTGCGCGAGCAACTGCGTTATCTCATCACCATTATCGATGGCATCAAGATTGTGATGGCAGAAGACCTTGCTGGCTATGTTGGCCTTGCAGGAGGCTTTAATGCGCTTGATGGCGACTAAGCCCCTTGCTCTGAGCAGACGGCAGTTTTTAACCGGCCTTGCTGCCTCTGGTATTGCCTTAAGTGCCAGCAGTTCTCTGGCTTTTGCCAATGGCCTGCCTTTTACTGAGGCCGCAGACCTGCAACTGTTTGCCAGTGCACTACGCACGCCATCGGGCAGTTATGCTCTTGCTGTGTTTAGCGAAGATGGCGAGGTGCTGTACCAGACAGCGTTGCCGGATCGCGGGCACGCCATTTCCTTTGACCGCAACTCTATGCGCCTGCTTTCGTTTGCACGGCGGCCCGAGACTTTTGCGGTGCTTGCGGACCTGACGGGTGCCCGAGAGCCGGTTGTTTTCACCTCACCAGAAGATCGCCATTTCTATGGGCACGGGGTATTCTCCCCCGATGGCCGTTTGGCTTATGCGCCGGAAAATGACTTTGCCAACGTGCGCGGTGTGATCGGCGTTTATGATGTTTCTGGTGACCAGCCAAAGCGGATTGGCGAGTTCGAGAGCTATGGCGTTGGTCCGCATGATTTGCTGATGTCTCCGGACGGCTCGCAGCTTGTTGTTGCCAATGGCGGGATTGAAACTCACCCTGACATGGGGCGTGAGAAGCTGAATCTGGACACGATGAAGCCCACTGTGGCTTTCATTGACACCGCAACAGGTGATTTGCTTGCCAAGCAGGCCCTGGGTTCTGACTTGCACCAGCTTTCCCTGCGCCACATGAGCTTTGACGGCAATGGTGATGTGTGGGTTGGTGGACAGTTTCAGGGCGCGAAGGATGCAACGCCTCCGCTGATGGTGCATCTGGGGCTTGATAAGGCTGCCACGACGCTGGAGATGCCTCTGGAGCTCACAAAAGGCCTGCAGAACTATGTTGGCAGCGTGGAGATGAACCGATCCGGCGATGTGATTGCAGCCTCCTGTCCGCGTGGTGGCAAAATCCTGTACTGGGATGTGGCGCAGCGGTCCTTCATCGGGTTCCACCAGGTTGCAGATGGCTGCGGTGTGGCTCCGCTGGACGAGGAAAGCTTTGCGATTACTGACGGAAACGGTGCCATCAGCTTTGGTGGAACCGAGGATGGTGTGGCCCAGATTATCAGCCAGAGCGCTGGCGTCAGCTGGGATAACCACCTGACACCACTGGGTATCCTAAAAAGCAGCTAGAAAACGTTTCATCTGATTGAATAGGATCAACCTTTGAATAATCGCCTCCCAACAACCTATACTCCACACGGTTGAGTATAGGTTGTTTTTTATAAAAAGGTCCACGTCTCCAGTAACTTACTGAGTGGCGCCATGCTTTTTAAGCAGGTCAACAATTTTCTGGTTTTTGTTGGCAGACGCGCGATGCAAAGCTGTGAGATTGTCTGCGTCGACCGCATTCACTTCGGCACCGTTTTCAAGCAGGTATGTCGCAATTTTCAAGTTACCGTTCATTGCGCTCAGATGAAGCAGCGTAAAGCTGTTACCGCTGTTATGAGCGGTTACAAGCGTGCGATCAGCTTCAATTGCTGTTTTTACAGCTGCAATATCACCGGACCAAACTTGGTCTGCAACAACATCAATATCACCAGCAAATGCTGAAACTGACATACCTGCAACAACAATTGAGGCTGCTGCAAGTAATTTAATATTCAAGTTAATCACTCTTTTAATTCTTCTCTTTATGTATCATAATGCGCAAAACAATGAAATAAGCTAATCACCCTCTATTTATACAGCATTTCTTATATTTTACTTTCGTAATTCGAATTCATCACAAGTACAATCTACTATTTAGATTATTTTACGTCTTTCCAACTTAATATATTTTAAAAATTACTTAAATTCCTAGATAATCAAATGAGCGTGTATGATAGATCAATCTGATGATGACGCTATTTATGGAGTTCCCCAAAGGACTTTCCACATTTAAGAGTGCTCTAAGAATTTGGCGCATTGCAGCACGGTCAAGGATCAGGTAAAGACTAAAAATCTCAAGGGCATCCTTGTCTGGCAATATGCACCCGTAGCTCAGTTGGATAGAGCGCTGCCCTCCGAAGGCAGAGGCCATAGGTTCGAATCCTATCGGGTGCACCATATTTTTCCATTATGATTGCCGCGCTATATCTCTTAGTTCCGCTCTACAAAGTTTGTTAAGTTAAACGGGCTGCTGGATTTTTTGTTTTGTGAACTCGGAAAGTCGGTTCACGAAGACTCCCAGGTCTTGTTGGAGATTGTTGAAGTTTGGGTACTTTTCGAGTGTTACTTCGCTCATGTAGAGGCCACGACTGACTTCGATCTGGAAGGAGTGCCAACCTTGTTGGGGGCGGCCTGTGTGAATGACCAGTTCTGCGCCTTTGTAGGGATCATTGATCTTCACCTCATAGCCAAGGTTCGTGAGGATTTCCCAAGCTGTGTAGATGTATTCGCGGTCGCAGGTGGTACCATCCCGATCACTGAGGGTGATGTCTGGCCGCTTCTCGCCTGCTCCAGTTTCGTGCATGACGGTGGAGACCGCCTGCATGCTGTGGCAGTCCAGGTGATAGGCCACACCGAAACGCGCATGGGCTTGTTCCATCAGGCGCGTGAGTGCGTCGTAGTAGGGTGTGTAATAGGCATCTATGCGGTTCCCGATCTCCGCAACGCTCAGTTCACGGTCATAAAGCGGACCGCTGGTGGGTGGGGCTTCTGTCCAGATGAGGCCTTTGCCGAGGTTACTGCGGAAATCGGGCTTTGCTGCTCGTGTCCAGCCTTTGATAGTGGCCGGATCAATGTTGTCTGCGCGGCGGTTTGGGTCGATGTAGATGCGAGGAAAGAGCGCCTCGAGGTAGGTTCCGCCAGTTTCAGCCGCCTTTTCAAAGAGTTCGTGGACGTATCTGTCCTCTGCACATTTGTAGCGGCTGGCGGGTACGCAAGGGCGGAAGTCCGCCGGGTAGATCTCTCCTGAATGAGGAGAGTCCACCACCAGCGGGTTGGTCAGTTCTGCGGGTCGATGGATGTTCAGCACGTTTTCGATGGATTGGGGCAATGTGTTTCTCTCAAATATTTTTGGTTTAACTAGGCATCATTGAGGTGACAGGCAGAGACATGACCGGGAGCAATTTCCCTCAGGGTTGGCTGCTGCTCTGTGCACCGTTTGGTGGCAAATGGACATCGCGGATGGAAATGACATCCGCTTGGTGGGGCCAGTGGTGACGGGATTTCGCCTTTGATCGGCTCATACACCTGCTTGCGGGCATCAATACGCGGGACTTCGCGCAGTAAGGCCTGTGTGTAGGGGTGGTTTGGTCTGGCAAATAACTCATCAGTTTTCGCGATCTCAACTACGCGGCCCAGATACATGATCACCACACGGTCGGAGAGGTGCTCCACCACGCCAAGGTCATGACTGATGAACAGATAGGTGAGGCCGAGTTGTGCCCGCAAGTCCATGAAAAGATTGATGACCTGCGCCTGAATGGACACATCAAGCGCTGCAATGGACTCATCACAGACAAGAAATTCCGGGTTAACTGCTAAAGCGCGGGCGATGCCGATACGTTGGCGCTGTCCGCCGGAGAATTGATGCGGATAACGGGTTTTGAAATCCGGATCCAAGCCGACGCGGAGAAGCATCTGGTCCACGTAGTCTGAGAGGTCTGCCTTTGAAACTAGGCCATGGACACGGGGCGCTTCGCCGATGATATCACTCACCCGTTTGCGTGGATTGAGGGAGGACATGGGGTCCTGAAAGATCATCTGCACCTTGAGCTGGGCGTTTCTGGCATCTGTTCCGGAAAGCTGTTTCACGTTATCTCCGTGGAACTGAACAGTGCCGTCGCTGGCCTCGTGAATGCCAGCCACCACGCGGCCCAGCGTGGATTTTCCGCAACCGCTTTCGCCCACAAGGCCAACCACCTCTCCCGGTGCGATGCTGAGCGAGACATCATCGACCGCGTGAACCACCTGCTCCTTAAGACTGGAACCGAAGAAACGAAGTGTTTTCTCAGCAAGGTCCAGCTTTTTGGTGAAGCGCTTGGAGACGCCTTGCAGCTCGATGACCGGAGTTTCCAGAAGCGTCATGCCATTTCCTCCTGCTTTACAGGATGGAAGCAACGGACTTGCCTTTCCTCTCCTAACTGCGTGATCTCTGGCGTGGCGACCAGACAATCACTCTGTTTTGCCGAGCAACGACTGGAAAAGGCGCAACCAGCGGGCAAGTTGAGCAAAGAGGGTGTCATGCCGGGGATCTGGTAGAGTTTGGCGCCGCGTTTGTTTCGGCTTGGGACAGATTCAATGAGGCCCTTGGTGTAGGGGTGCAGTGGTGCGTCCAGCACTTCATCAATGCTGCCCTGCTCCACAATCCGCCCAGCGTACATAACGGCGATCCTGTCTGCCAAACCGCTGATGACAGCCAGATCATGCGTGATCCAGATGAGGGACATGCCGGTCTCGGAACACAGTTTGCGGACCTCGTAGAGGATCTGTGCCTGAATGGTGACGTCCAGAGCTGTTGTTGGTTCATCTGCGATGATCAGATCCGGCTCGTGCAGCAATGCGATGGCAATGGCAACGCGTTGGCGCATGCCGCCTGAGAACTGGTGCGGGTAGGACGTGAGGCGTTCATCCGGTGAAGCGATGCCGACGCGGACGAGCGCTTCACGGCAGCGTTCTCTGGCCGCTTGTTTGGATATGTCCTCGTGGGCCTGAATGGCCTCAATCATCTGCGTGTCGATGCGCAGGACAGGGTTGAGGGTCATCATGGGGTCCTGAAAAATCATAGCGATCTTCTTGCCCCGCAGCTCGCGCCACTGTTTTTCGTCTTTTCTGGCCAGATCATCTCCATTGAGGAGGATCGAGCCACCAACCACCCTGCCTGGTTCATCCACCAGACCGATGAGCGAAAAACCCGTAACGGTTTTGCCAGAGCCACTTTCACCCACTAGGCCCAGGATTTCGCCGGGTTTGACTGAAAAACTGACATCATCAACGGCTTTGACAACACCTGCCTTGGTGAAGAAGTGGGTTTTGAGGTTTTTGACTGTGAGTGTGTTTGGCGTGTTCATATTATCCTCACTTCCTCAGGCGCGGGTTGAGGACATCACGCAGCTGATCGCCCACCAGATTGATGGCAACCACGGTGACAAGCAGGGCTATGCCGGGGAAGATTGAAATCCAGTATTTGCCGCTGATTACGTACTCAAAGCCATTAGCAATGAGCAGGCCGAGAGATGGTTCTGTTTGCGGCAGGCCAACACCGAGGAACGACAGGGTTGCTTCCAGCGCAATGGCGTGGGCGGTCTGAACCGTTCCCACCACAATGAGTGGTGGCAGGCAATTTGGCATGATGTGCAGGAAGAGCACGCGGGCATGACTGAGGCCAAGGCAAGTGACGGCTTCCACGTACTCCTTCCCACGTTCAACAAGGGCTGTCCCCCTCACCGTACGGGCGTAGTAGGCCCATTGCGCTACGACGAGGGCGAGGATGATTTTGTCGACGCCTTTGCCCATCAATGCCAGCAACATCAAAGCAACCAGAGAGGCTGGGAAGGAAAGCTGCAGGTCTACGATACGCATGATGAAGGTTTCTGTACGGCCTCCAACATAAGCTGCGATCAAACCGACGGACATGCCGATGATGAGTGCGATGATGCCGCTGGTGACACCAACAGAGAGCGAGATGCGCAGGCCGTAGAGGATTGCAGAGAAGAGGTCACGCCCTGCCCCATCTGTGCCAAGCCAGAAGGTGTACCCGTCAAAGCTTTGCTCTCCTGGCTCCATGCGTGCATCCAGCACGCTGACTTGGGCAAGGTCATAAGGGTTTTGCGGGGTGATCCATGGGGCAAACAGTGCGGCCATGATGATTGTGAACAGCAGGAGCGCAGCGACGACGGCAACTTTGCTCTCAACAAACTCTGAGAGGAAGCGGCTCATGGGAGTATCGCCAGAAAAGAGCTGCTTTCGTGGTGGTTTGAGGCTTGTTTCTATGGTCATGAGATGCCCCTTAGTTCGTCGCATCCTGAAGCCGCACGCGCGGGTCCAAAATGGAATAGAGGATGTCAACAATGAGGTTGATGACGACGAAGAGCACCACGATGATCATCAGGTAGGCCACGATGATCGGGCGATCGAGCTGCTGAATGGCATCAATGAGCAGCTTGCCCATGCCGGGCCAAGCAAAGATGGTTTCTGTAACTACCGAAAAAGCAATGAGAGAGCCGAATTCCAAGCCGAGGACTGTAACCACGGGGATCATGATGTTCTTGAACAGGTGCACCATAACAATACGGTTGGCAGACAGACCTTTGGCGCGAGCGAATTTGATGAAATCCATATGCATGACCTCCCGCACCCCTGCCCGTGTCAGGCGGATCACCAGTGAGATTTTCAGGAGTGCAAGATTAAGTGCCGGGAGAACGATGTGAGAGAAGCCATCTGCGGTGAGGAACGAGACCTGCATGCCGAGCACCGAGATGGTATCTCCACGCCCTGTGGCGGGCACCCAGTCGAGCATCACGGCAAAAAGCATGATCATCATGATGCCTACCCAGAATGTGGGTAGCGAAAAGCCCAGAATTGAGCCACTCATGATGAGGCGTGAGGAAATGGCGTTGGGACGCAGCCCTGCATAGAGGCCGAGCGGAATTCCGATGATTATGGCCATGAGGAGCGCCATGAAGGCGAGCTCCAGCGTGGCAGGCATACGCTCAACAATGAGCTTGAGCGCAGACTCACCAAAGATAAAGGAGGTGCCCAGATCTCCTTTAAAAGCATTGCTGACGAAGACCGTGTATTGCTGCCACACAGGCTTATCGAGGCCGAAGTCGCGGATGACGCGCTCAATCTCGGCCTGATCCGCATCCGGTGCGACCAGCATATCGATGGGGTCCCCCACCACATTCACGCCAAAGAACACAATGACGGACATAGCAATCATGACTATGCCACTTTGCATCAGGCGCCTGAGAACGAAGACAGACATGTCTTTAAATCTTTCGCAGGTAAAGCCAACCCATTGAAATAATTGAGATGTGTGTTGGCCTTAGAAAAGAAAAAGACCGGCATAAGCGCTATGCCGGTCTTTTGTTTGCGTGCGATTAATCAGCGGATACGCCCCAGGACAGGGTGTATTCATCCGTGCGAGGCAGGTACTCGAGGCCCTTGCGGGTTGCCCAAGTATTCACCTGATAGTGCAGCGGAATGATCGCCTGATCGTTGATGGCGATCTCGGTTGCTTTTGCGAGCAAGTCCTGACGCTTTTCATCATCGACAGTTGCCAGAGCTTCTTCAATCATGGCGTCTACTTCAGCATTGGAGTAGCGGCCACGGTTGGAAGAGCCGAAGCCCTGGCTCTTGTCGTAGGTATGGATGAGAGAACGCAGTGGCGACGATGCTTCGCCAGAACCAGCGCCCCACCCCACGAGAACCATTGAGAACTCGGGCGTGTTGTTTGGTCCACCACGAGATGCACGCTTGAAGTAGACAGACCGCGGCATGGTCTCCACATCGGTTTTGATGCCAACGCGGTTAAGCATCTGTGCGATAGCTTCCACGATCTTGGCATCGTTGATGTAACGGTCATTCGGGCCGTGGATGCGCAGTTCGAAGCCATCACCAACGCCAGCAGCAGCCAGCAGCGCTTTCGCGCCCTTTGCATCGTATTCGACCGGCTTCAGGTTTTCGCTGACACCAAAGAAGCCATCCGGCAGAAGCTGGCCTGCTTTAACAGCGACACCTTCCATCACACGTTCAACGATCAGATCACGACTGATGGCCTTGGAGATCGCTTCACGAACACGCTGATCCTTCAGCGGGTTTTTGATGGCCCCACCGCCCATGGCTTTCACGAACGGGCTGTCGTCACGGTCATGATCCAGATGCAAGTAGATGACGCGGTTGGATGGCCCCTGCCACAAGGAGACTTTGTCGTTGCTGCTTAGCACTTCAATGTCGGTTGTTGGGACGCCGTTGATTAAGTCAACATCACCAGCCAGCAAAGCGGCCACGCGGGATGGGCCGGATTTGATTGGCTTGAAGGTTACCTTGTCCCACTTTGGCTTGTCGCCCCAGTAATCCGGGTTTGCTTCCAGAACGATGCGGTCACCCGGCACGTACTCAGCATACTTGTATGGGCCTGAGCCAACCGTTGCCTTGCCGGAGTTGTACATCTCGGTTGTTGCATCAGTGCCCGCTTCTACAGAGATGATGCTGACGGTTGAAATGTCATTAGGAACAAGCGGATAAGGCTTTTCAGTCACGATATGGACTGTGTAGTCATCAATCTTTTTGACCGTTTTGCCTTTGGTGTAGGTGGCAAAACTGGATGGTGAGTTTGGCACATTTGGTGCGCGCTCAAATGAGAACACCACATCATCTGCATTGAACGGATTGCCATCATGGAACACCACGCCTTCACGCAGTTTCAGTTCCCATGTGGTGGCATTAATTGGCTTCCAGCTGGTTGCGAGGCCAGGCTGCAGCTGCTGTTTTTCGTTTTGGTGAATAAGGCGATCGAACATATGATAGGCGATCATATTGTTCGGGCCCAGATTATGGTAGTGCGGGTCGATCGCGCTTGGCTCTGACGACAAGCCGATCGTCAGATCTTCAGCAGACGCTATTCCACCCATAAGCAACATGGCACTTGCTGTTCCAGCAAACCATTTGTGCAGCTTAATCATTGCTGCTCCCCCCTCAAAATTTTCGTTCCCTCTGGCGATTAAAATTCATTCGCCCAGTAACAAACCCGCTGCTTCTTTATATGAGTGTGCTTCTGCCAAAACGGGCAAATCACCGGTAGAGCTTTGCGGTTGACTTAAACCGTAGTATGTGTTTTCAACATTGTCATTCAAAATTTTATAATCAAAACGCATAGAACTATGTCAGATACCCCTACACGTCCCCGTCTCAGCCTGCGCGAGTTTGAAGTTTTACGCGCTGTCATCAGCGTTCGCAAAACAACTGCCGCCGCTGCTCGCCTTGGTATTTCGCAACCAGCAGTGAGCCGCGCGATCAAGCATCTGGAGGAACGTCTCGGCAAAACGCTGTTTAATCGGGAGAGCGGTCGGCTTGTGCCAACCTCTGATGCTTTGGCTCTGAATGAGAAGCTTGAACCTGTTTTTGAGATGCTGGCGGGGATTGAGAACGAGACCTTCGTTTCTCAGCACAGCAGCAAGCCGCTGCGCCTTGCTGCGCCGCCAACGATCTCACACCGTTTTCTGCTTGGCGTGATGGCGGCGTTTATCAAGGCTTATCCAGGGCAAAAGGTTGAACTGGAGATTGGTACATCCTCTGACGTTCGCAATCATGTGGCCGAAGGGCATGCCGATCTGGGGATCACTGACGGGCTTTCCAAGCACGCTGGATTAACGCTGGAACCGCTGCGTTCTGCCATTGCGCATGCAGTTTTGCATCGAGACCATCCCCTTGCCAGCAAAGCGTTTATTGAGCCCGAGGACTTTGACGGGCAGGACTTCGTCGCCCTCACCCGCCGGTTTCCCGTGCGGGCGATTTTGGAGCGCATGTTTGCGGAACGGGGAATTCGGCCTAATATTGTTGCCGAATCTTCTACCGCCGTCTCCGTGAGTGAGCTGGTGCATGCAGGTGTTGGTGTTAGCGTCCTCAACCCGTTTCCTGTGGCGCGAAACCATCCAGAAACGCTGGTTTTTCTACCCTTTAAGCCGCGTATTTCCTACCTCAACGCCTTCATATTGCCTGCAACGACACCGAGCACTCCGATCGCCAGAAAATTCATTGAATTTACGCGCGCCTTTGAGATTGAGGACCCATATTCAACACCAGCTTAGATGCGTTTTGAGGCTGGTGTGACCTTTGCTTTTCAAGGACCATTGCCATGATTATTGAAAGTACAGCTTACCCTATCGAAATCGATTTCCCTGATATCCTGCCCTATAAAGTCGGCAATACCGGAGTGGACTGGATCACCACGTTTGATTCCGGCACAGCTGGCCCTCATGTAATGATATCTGCGCTTGTGCATGGCAATGAGCCGTGTGGTGCGGTTGCTCTGGATTGGTTGTTCAAGCAGGAAGTTCGCCCTGTTCAAGGCAAGCTGAGCTTCGCTTTTATGAACGTGGCGGCTTACAACTCATTTGATCGGAATGACCCAACTGCGTCGCGGTATCTGGATCAGGATTTCAATCGTGTCTGGCAAAACTGTTCGCTGAATGGCCCTGAAGTCACGCGTGAACTGGAACGCGCACGCGAGGTTCGCCCTGTTGTTGAAACCGTTGATTACTTGCTCGATCTGCACAGTATACAGCACAAAAATGCGCCGCTGATGCTGGCTGGAGACCAAGAAAAAGGCCGAGCTTTAGCCAAACAAGTGGCTGATCCTGAATGGATTATTTGCGACTCTGGCCATGCGGAAGGTAAACGACTGCGTGATTATGATGGGTTTGGCGAGCCGGCCAGTCCAAAGGCCGCTCTTTTGCTGGAAGCCGGGCAACATTGGGAAGCTGCAGCTGGGCCGCGGGCGATTGCAGCGTCTATCCGGTTCCTACGCGCAACAGAATGCGTGTCAGCTAATTTTGGCGAGGTATTTCTTGCTGAGCAGCCACCGCTGGTTCCGCAAAAGACGATAGAAATCGTGGCACCTGTTACGGTTCAGAATGAGAGTTTCCGTTTCAGCGAAGATTACCTCGGGATGGAGGTGATTGCCGAGAAAGGAACAGTGATCGCGATGGATGGTGACACGCCAGTTACAACACCACACGACAACTGCGTGCTCATTATGCCAAGTCGTCGCCTGCTGGTTGGCAAGACTGCCGTGAGATTGGGCAGGCTGTTGGATTAATGTCGTTTTATGGCTGGGAGTTTGGTTCCCAGCCACTCAACTCCTATGCGCTCAGCTCTGCTGTTTCAGAGCAGATGTTTTTCAAACTTTCCCACTGCCACTTGTTGAGGACCGGATTTTTTGGAGCTTCCGGATCAGCAATCTCGTTCAGCGTATCCACGCGCTCTTTCGTCGGTGGGTGGCTGGAGAGGAAGCCCAAAGCCTGTGAGATGGCATTTTCGTCGTGGTGCTCTTTCGAGATTTTCTCGAGGAAGCTGGCCAATCCGGTTGGGTCTACGCCTGCATTTTCCAGCATCTGGACCGCAAACAAGTCAGCTTCGCGCTCCATGTCTCTGGAATAAGAACTGTCGAGCATAGCTTCACCCACACTGGCGATGATGCTGCCGCCGGTGAAGTCTCCGATAAACATGGAAAAGACGATACCTGTGCCTGCTACATTGATGAGCTGCTGCATGGAGTGACGGTGTTTGACATGGCCAAGCTCATGCGCCAGCACTGCTGCCAGTTCATCAGGACTATCAACTACTTCCAACGTGTTGGAGAGAATTGTGATCCTGCCACCAGGAAGGGCGAAGGCGTTAGGTATCTTGCTTTCAACCACCGTCAGCACCGGATCAAACGGCAAATCCATGCCTTGTGTGAGGCGTTTTGCCATTTGCTCCAAAGCGGCCTGACCCGTTGATGCCTTGCAGATCTTCTCTTCACTCAAAGCCGGGATCAGTGTTTCTTCAACGTTCTTGCCAAGCTCTGCTTCCCATGACTTTGGCACGTTGTGAACCGCGTATTTTGAGAAGGCAGGCAGGAAAAAGATCAGAGCGACCGCGATTAGGGCAATGGATGCCAAACTGCCGAACACAATTTTCTTTGTGTTTTCACGCTTAGGAAGCCCTGCTACCAAACGAATTTTACGTTCAACGGATTTTGCAGTCTCTACATCCGTGATTTTGACGTAGGCGGTGCTGGTGGGCTTATTCACCTCCACGACCATAGCGGATGGAGATGTCCAGTCGCAGAGCAATTTCGCTGCAGACCATCGCGTATACTCCTGATCGCCCGCCAGATCTGTCAGGATCATCTCATCGTAGTCAAACCAGATCTGACAGTTGCGTACAGCGGTAGAAGTGCCGTCAAAAAACTCAGCGTTTCCAAGCAGTAGCTTCATGGTCAGATCACTTCAAATCCTGCATCAAGTGTATCAGCGAGCCCCATGCCGACTGCATTTTCCAAATCACCAGCAGCAATTGCATCCTTTACGCTGTGCGCGTTGATGACCACCATGCTGCTCATCTTCCACTCAAACAGCATAACTTGCAAAACCATCATATTCGCGAATAGCAGAACGCCATAATAAAGGGCAAAAACTGGCAGGAAAGCCAGACTGAAAAAGCCATTCTGCGGCTCTAGTTGAACTCCAACGGTTAGCGCTAACACAGTACCAATCGCACCTACAATTGAAACACCCACGCCGACGAGCACGCCATGAATAATGTAGGCTCCGTAGAACTTGGAAGCACCAATATAGCTCTCAAAGCCGACATCGCCGATCTTGGTTGAGTTGGTTTGAAGGCGAAAGATTCTCGCCATGGCAAGAGGCCAGAGAAGCATAGATAACAAAATTACGAGCGGTAGGAAGGCGAGGGCTTTACCTTGAGTATATACCGCCGCAATCAAGATAAATGCAGCGGGTAGTAGTGTGATTGCATAAACAGGTATCAGAGCATCAAAATAGTCCTTTGCGGTTGCTGAATAACTGAACCGCTGGTTCCCAAAGTAACTGACTTCAGTCAACATTCTGTCCAGCTTGGCCATGCGCCATGGTAAAGCAATACCCAGGGTAATGACTGATAAGATAGTCCAGAAAAGCCATGCGCCTACATAACGCCATGCAGAGCCTTGCATGTGGAAGCGAATGCCGCGCCAACTTGTGCGGGTCAGCAGGTATCGGCGGCGGCGGAACAGTGCGTAGGGTGTCAGCAGAAAACCAACAACAAACATGATACCGAAACCAACGATTGTTGCAATCGGCCCCATGAACTGGAGGCCGAAACCAAGCGCGTAGAATGGTATTAGGATCGCCAGAGCAATCAGGAAACCAATGAAAAGCTCTTTGCCCGTGCCATGGTAGCGAAGATGATCACCTTCGAGGTGGGTCGCGGACCAAAGAGATCTGCGCAGGCCCGTCATCGCCCAGAAGCGGTAAATACCCAGCGTGGCAACCGTTAGAGTGACCCATGCCATAATACGTCCGAAGAACGAACCGCCAGAAAAGAGGATATAACTCCGCTTTGGTGAACCCGGATTTCCCTGAGCAACTTCAATAGTCATGGCACGATCCAAAATTTTTAAATAAAAACGTCTTTCTCTGTAATTCCACTCGTCAAAATATGCAAACACTCGAAAGCTGAGTGAGCACTATTCTTCTAAAGCAACTCTTAGGCCGCGAATGCCTGAAGATTTCTTAGGTTAACGAAAACAGGCGCATCTTTGCAGATGCGCCTGTCTAGAATCGATGAATGTTCTTCGTCCTAAACGAAACAGTCCATGATTTCCTGTTCGCGAATGATGCCGACCGGACGGTCTCCGCGATAAACCGCGATTGGACCTGCGCTGTGGCGTTTCATTTCAATCACTTCGCGGATCATCTGCTTTGCTGTGCACTTTGGCATCTCTTCAACGCTCACGATCACATCAGCACTCATCTGCGAGAGATCAGTCATGATGTCTTCAGCATGCAGCACATTGAGCGGGTTCATGTGGGCGACGAAGGACTCAACATACTCATCCGCTGGTTTCTTCACAATTTCCTGCGGAGTACCGATCTGCACCACATGACCACCTTCCATGATGGCGATGCGGTTGCCGATTTTGGCAGCTTCGTCGAGATCATGGCTCACGAACACAATGGTTCTGTGCAATCTTTCCTGCAGTTCCAGCAGCTCATCCTGCAGACGGCTGCGAATGAGAGGATCGAGTGCAGAGAACGGCTCATCCATCAGCAGGATTGGAGCATCTGTTGCAAAGGCACGCGCCAGACCAACACGCTGCTGCATGCCACCGGAAAGCTCATGCACGTATTTGTCGCCCCAGCCGCCAAGACCAACAAGCTCCAGTTGCTCTTCGACACGTTCAAGGCGCTGGGTCTTAGGAATGCCGGAGAGTTCCAGGCCGAAGCCAACATTGTCTCGCACAGTGCGCCAAGGCAATAGGCCGAACTGCTGGAATACCATGGCAACACGTTCGCGGCGCAGTTTACGCAGGCGCGAGGTAGAGCAGGTGGTTGGGTTTACTTGTTCACCGTCGTCAGCAACGAGCACTTCACCACGGCAGACCTTGTTAAGGCCATTGATAGCGCGGAGCAGGGTGGATTTGCCCGAGCCGGACAGGCCCATGAGAACGAGAAGCTCTCCTTGCTGGATGTCGAAGGTCGCATTGGCAACACCAACCAGCTGGCCGGTTTGTTCCTGAATCTCAGCGCGGTCTTTGCCTGCATCAATCAGGGGCAGGGCAGCATCGGGCTGATCACCAAAGACGATGGACAGGTTTTTGAAGGAAACAACAGGATTGGTCATTTTTTACTGCCCTTTTCTTCTGAGCTCTTGAAGAAACGGTCAAGCACAATAGCAATCAGCACGATTGCAATACCAACCTCAAATCCTTTTGCGATATTCACTGTGTTCAACGCACGAAGTGTTGGAACACCAAGGCCGTCCGCGCCGACAAGGGCAGCGATCACAACCATGGACAGTGACAACATGATGGTTTGCGTCAAGCCAGCCATGATGTTTGGCAGCGCATATGGCAGCTCAATTTTAAAGAGCTTCTGCCAGTAAGTGGCGCCAAAGGCTTCACCGGCTTCGAGCAGGTGCAGCGGCGTGGAGGCAACACCAATCTGTGTCAGGCGGATTGAAGCAGGCAGGGCGAAAACGACGGTTGAGATCAGGCCCGGAACTACGCCAAGACCAAAAAGGATCAGCGCAGGGATCAGATAAACAAACGTAGGAATTGTCTGCATCAAGTCCAGCACAGGGCGTACCCATGAGAAGAACTTAGGGTGATGCGCGGAGTAAACGCCGACAGGAATACCAATCAACATACAGATAAAGGTGGAGCTGAGGATCAGCGCCAGCGTTTCTGTGGTTTCATCCCAATAGCCCTGATTGATGATGAGCAGCAGGCTCACCGCAACAAACGCTGAAAAGACGAAGGACCTTCTGACCACAAAGGCCAAAGCTGTGGCAATGACCACAATGCCGAGCGGGTGAGGGGCTTGTAGAACCCATAGTACACTGTCGATGAGCCATTCGATTGCAACGGAAATCGCATCGAAAAAGCCACTTGCATTGTCGGTGAGCCAGTCAACTCCCCACTTGGCCCATTTGCCGATGGGTAGTTTGTGCTCTGTTAGCCACTCCACGGGAAACCTCAGATTTTGTTATTGTGTGTCAACGCGTTAACGTCATTTCATTTGTAGGGCAGGATACAAAATTATTGGTACCGACAAGCAGCTTGCCCCAGTGCGCAATGGTTATTCCAGGTGCCGGAGTGTTCTGGAATAATGCGCTAAGAGGCGGACTGCGAGTGTATCGCATCCGCCTCTCAATTCATGCTCGGTAATGCCCCTTAGAGGCCGAATGCAGTCTTTGCAGCAGCAAGACCATCTTTACCGTCAAAAGTAGTTACGCCAGCAAGCCATTTATCAAGAGCCTCAGGGTTCTTCTTGATCCATGCTTTTGCTGCGTCTGTTGGCTCTTCACCGTCGTTCAGAATGCCGTTCATGATCTCGTTCTCCATCTGCAGGGAGAAGGTGAGGTTCTGAAGGAATTTGCCCATGTTCGCGCACTCAGCAGAGTAACCTGCGCGGGTGTTGGTCAGAACGTCAGCGCCGCCGAAGTTTGGACCGAAGAACTCGTCACCGCCGGTGAGGTACTTCAGCTCAAAATTGGAGTTCATTGGGTGCGGTGCCCAACCGAGGAAGACGATGTCTTGGTTCTTGCGGGTTTTACGCGCGACCTGGGACAGCATGCCAGCTTCAGATGATTCGACGAGGTCGAATTTGTCGAGACCGAACGCATTTTTCTCGATCATATCGAGGATCAGACGGTTACCGTCGTTGCCCGCTTCAATGCCGTAGATCTCGCCATCAAGGTCTCCAGAGAATTTTGCGATGTCCGCAAAGTCCTTCAAACCCTTGTCATAGGTATACTTAGGAACAGCCAAAGTATACTTGGCGCCAGTCAGGTTGGTTTGAACAGTATCAACGGTGCCAGCTTCACGATATTTCGCGATATCAGCTTCCATTGTCGGCATCCAATTGCCGAGGAATACATCAATATCGTTGTTTGCGAGAGACGCATAAGTGACTGGAACGGAAAGTACTTTTACGTCTGTTTCGTAACCGATCGCGTCCAGCACAGACGTCGCTGTGGCGGTGGTTGCGGTGATGTCTGTCCAGCCCACGTCGGAGAAGCGTACAGTTTTACAGGCTTCCGCTTCTGCAGCGAGAGCTGACCCAGTGATTAGTAATAGTACTGAAGCAGAAGTAGAAAGTTTCTTTATCAGGCCACTAGCAACACTCATGTAAATCTCCCCAATTTCGATATTTATTTAATAGAGCCGTAGAATTGTGTAGAAAACATGTCCCAAACACTATCAAGGTGACAATTAAATTTTCAAATTCCTTCGTTCACTAAAGCTAATAAACACCCGATGGACTAAAGGCAACCTCTCCGTCAGATATTAATTACGATAAATCTGAGTGCAATACTTTTCAAAAGCTCAGAAATGTTCTAAGAACTATTTTTATTGATTGAACGTTCAATAAAAATAATCTTGGAGTGAGTTCGGCGCAAATGCCTAAGGTCGGAATGGAAGAGGAACGCAAAACCTCGATAATTATGGCAACGATCAAAGCGATCCATGAAAAGGGATACGCAGCGACGACAATGGCAGATATTGCCAAGAATGCCGGCGTTTCGACGGGTCTGCCACATCACTACTTTGGCTCGAAGGCAGCTGTCTTCAACGCGACCATGAGCTTTTTGCTGACGGACTTGAGCAAGCAATCCCGCAAGCGCTTGCTCAAGACGAAAACCCCTATGGAGCGGATCGATGCGATCATCCATACCAACTTCAGCGATGAGCAGTTTCAGCCCTCCGTTATCTCGGCGTGGTTTGCGTTTTATGTGGTTGCACGAACGGAACCGGGAACACGCCGGTTGCTTCAGATCTACCACCGACGGCTGATCTCGAACCTCACTGCGGAATACCACCGCGTCACAGATCGTGAGACGGCGATTACAGCGGCAGAAGGTACAGCTGCGATGATTGACGGGCTCTGGCTGCAATGCGTACTGACGACAAACCGACCTGACGGGTCACCGGCAACAATGCTGGTTCAGGACTACGTGAAGAAATGTTTCGACAGCTTTGAAACGACAGAAACTACACAATAATAACTGGAATACGGCTTCAAGCCCAAGAGAATACAATGACTGCAGATTTCATTATTGTAGGCGCCGGCTCTGCTGGATGCGCCCTGGCAAACCGTCTTTCTGAAGATCCCCAAAACAAGGTGGTTTTGCTGGAGTTTGGTGGTACGGATATCGGTCCGTTTATCCAGATGCCCGCTGCCTTGTCCTATCCCATGAACATGTCCCGTTACGATTGGGGCTATGAGAGTGCGCCCGAGCCGCATCTGGATGGGCGTAAGCTTGCTTTGCCACGTGGTAAGGTGATTGGCGGCTCTTCCTCCATCAACGGCATGGTCTATGTGCGCGGCAATGCCTGCGACTTTGACAGCTGGGAGGAAATGGGAGCGAAAGGCTGGGGTTACCAAGACGTTTTGCCTTACTTCCAGCGCCTTGAGAACACCGAGGTCGACGGAGATTGGCGCGGAAAGTCCGGCCCGCTCTACGTCTCTCGCGGTACACGCTGGAGCCCACTTTACGATGCCTTTGTGCAGGCCGGTGAAGAGGCTGGTTACGCCAAAACTGACGACTACAACGGTTATCGTCAGGAAGGCTTTGGCGATATGGAGATGACGGTGCACAATGGCCGTCGCTGGTCCGCCTCCAACGCTTATCTCTGGCCCATCAAAGGCCGCGAGAATCTGGAGATCATCTCCGGCGCGCACGTTAATCGCATTCTCATGGAAGGCAAACGTGCTGTTGGCGTTGAGTATGTACGTGGCGGGCAGGTACACCAAGTCAAATGCTCCCGCGAAGTTGTCGTTTCTGCATCTTCCATCAACTCTCCAAAGCTTCTGATGCATTCCGGCATTGGTGATGCAGCTGCTCTGTCCGCTCTGGGCATTGATGTGATTGCAGACCGCAAGGGTGTTGGTGCGAACCTTCAGGATCATCTGGAACTCTATATTCAGCAGGCATGTACTCAGCCGATTACGCTCTACAAGCACTGGAATCTGATCTCCAAAGGCGTGATCGGAGCTCAGTGGCAGTTGGCGAAATCTGGTCTGGGCACCACCAACCACTTTGAGACCTGCGGCTTCATTCGCTCCAAAGCGGGCGTGATGTACCCTGACATTCAGTTCCACTTCCTGCCATTTGCGGTACGCTATGACGGACAGGCGGCAGCTGAAGGCCATGGCTATCAGGTTCATGTGGGCCCGATGCGCTCCAAGTCTCGCGGTGCGGTGACGCTGCAATCTGCGGACCCAATGGACAAGCCGAACGTGCTGTTCAACTACATGAGCCATGAAGACGATTGGGAAGATTTCCGCCAGTGCATTCGCCTGACACGCGAGCTCTTTGCTCAGCAGGCATTTGATCCGTTCCGCGGCAAGGAAATCCAGCCAGGCAAAGACGTTGAAAGCGACGATCAACTGAATGCTTTCATCAAAGAACATGTCGAGAGCGCATTCCATCCGTGTGGCACCTGTAAGATGGGTGACGCGAATGACGAAAGTGCTGTGGTTGACAGCGAATGTCGTGTGATTGGTGTTGACGGTTTGCGCGTTGCGGATAGCTCCATCTTCCCGCAGATTACGAACGGAAACCTCAATGCACCTTCCATCATGGTTGGTGAGAAGGCTGCAGACCATATTCTCGGAAAAGGTATGCTTCCTGCCAGTGATAAGCAGGCGTGGGTTCACCCGAACTGGCAGAACGAACAACGGTAAGTGTTGGATTAAGAAATGACGAAAACAGATAACCTGACAAATGCATCCCTGCGTGCGCAGCCTGGTGGCTCTCACTTTATTGGCGGCACTTACGTTGAAGACACGATGGGTGAGGAGATCCTCAGCCTTTACCCTGCAACACAGGAAGTGATTGCGCGGGTTCACTCAGCAACACCGGCAATCATCACCAAAGCTGTTGCATCCGCACGGACGGGCTTTGCGATCTGGCGTTCCATGGCACCTGCTGAGCGCTCCCGCGTTCTGCGTAAGGCTGCTGACCTGATGCGTGAGCGCAACCGTGAGCTTTCCGAGCTGGAAACGCTTGATACGGGTAAGCCGCTGCAGGAAACTCTGGTGGCTGACGCTGCTTCTGGTGCTGAAGCGCTGGAATATTTTGCAAGCGTTGCGGCTACCTCTAACGGCGAACACATCGATCTGGGTGGCTCTTATGCCTTGACCAAGCGCGAGCCACTGGGCATTTGCCTTGGCATTGGCGCTTGGAACTACCCAATCCAGATTGCTGCATGGAAAGCTGCTCCGGCGCTGGCTGCTGGTAATGCGATGATCTTCAAGCCATCTGAAGTGACTTGCCTTTCTGCGCTCAAGCTGGCCGAGATCTTCCGTGAAGCTGGCTTGCCGGATGGTGTGTTCAACGTGGTGCAGGCAAACCGTGAAGCAGCTGCTTCTCTGGTTTCCCATCCTGAAATTGCCAAGGTTTCCCTGACGGGTTCCGTGCCAACCGGTATGAAGGTTGCTGAGAAGGCAGCTTCTCAGCTGAAGCACATGAGCCTTGAGCTGGGCGGCAAATCTCCGGTGGTGATATTTGAAGACAGTGACATCGACAATGCCGTTGCTGCAGCGATGAACGCGAACTTCTATTCCACCGGTCAGATCTGCTCCAACGGCACACGCGTGTTCGTGCACTCTTCCATCAAGGATGAGTTCCTGAAGCGTCTGAAAGAGCGGACCGAGAAGATCCTTATTGGTGATCCGCTGAATGAAGACACTCAGCTTGGACCGCTTGTTTCTAAAGCTCAGCTTGAAAAAGTGATGGACTACATCGCGATTGGCCAGAGCGAGGGTGCTGTTCTTTATGCTGGTGGCGGTCGTCCGCAGGTGGCTGGCCTTGGTCGTGGACTGTTTGTTCAGCCAACCATCTTCACTGAAGTCAAAGACGACATGCGCATTGCTTGCGAAGAGATCTTTGGCCCTGTGATGTGTGTGCTGGACTTTGATGATGAAGCTGACGTGATCCGCCGCGCCAATAACACCGAGTTTGGTTTGGCTGCTGCAGTGTTCACCAAAGACATTCAGCGCGCTTATCGTGTGATTGATCAGTTGGAAGCTGGCACTTGCTGGATCAACAACTACAACCTGACCCCGGTCGAGATGCCATTTGGTGGCTTCAAGAACTCCGGCATTGGCCGTGAGAATGGTCAGTGGGCGCTGGATCAGTACTCTCAGGTCAAGAGCATCTATGTAGAGATGGGGGATGTTGAGGCTGGCTGGTAAGCTGCCTCAAGCATCTTTTTGAATGAGCAGAGTAGGGGCTTTTATTCGCGTATCTCTATCCGAAAACCAATTTCCAGTTTTCGGCGATACAAGGCGCCCCTATTCTCGCATTGCGTGGGCGATTTGATCGACCATTGGCTTCATGATGTATGAGATCACCGTGCGGTTTTCTGTCTGAATGAACGCCTCGACCGGCATACCCGGCACCAGATTTTTACCACCCAGTTTGTCCAGCTGATCTTCTGAGATTGTCAGTTCTGCCATATAGAAGCTGAGACCGGTTTTGGGGTCTTCCAAAAGATCAGGTGAGATCGTCTTCACCTGAGCTGTCAGCTCGGGTGTTGTGCGTTGATCAAAGCTTGGCAGGCGGATCGTTGCTTCCTGATTGGGCGTCAACTGATCCACATCGATTGGCTGTACCTGCGCTTCAATCACCAGAACGTCTTCACGTGGCACAACTTGCATCAACACCTCTCCGGGAGCGATAACACCGCCGATGGTGTGAATGGTCAGGTCATGCACTGTGCCTGACTGAGGTGATTTGATTTCCATGCGCATCAGCTGATCCTGTGCAGCAATCTTCTTTTCTTCAAGCTGGGCAACCTCTGCCCGGACTTGCTGAAGCTGTTCCAGTGTCTTTGTCAGCACATCTTCTTCGATCTGCATGATCTGAATATTGCGTTCTGCGATGGCTTCTTCTGTCTTAGCGACCTGAGCTATGAAGTCCCCATACTCACCCTGAAGCTTGGTTTTCTCGCGTTTGAGGGCTGTGACACGGGACTCTGTGACCAGTCTTTTGGCCAGCAGCTTGTTGAGGTCTTCCAATTCACCATCGATCAGGCTGATTTCAATTTCTTTGGCATCTCTTTGCTGAGACAGTCCATCTATCTGCTTTTTATACTGCTGAATCTGAGCACGCATCTGATCCTGTCGGCCACGCAGGTTCTTGGTCTTCGCGACCATCATCCGGCGTTGCCCTTCCTGAATGGTGTTCAGGACCTGTGAATGTGCATCATCTGTGGCTCGTGTTGAGAAGAGTATTTCTTCTTCTCCATCACGCTCAGCTATCAAACGGGCTTCCTGCGAGTAAAGATTGTCGAGCTGTTTGGTCACGACAGCAAGGTTGGCGCGGGTCACCGTGTCATCAAGGCGGAGCAGGGTGTCTCCCGCATCAACGGTATCCCCATCAGTCACCATGATGGAGCGGACAATTCCGCCTTCCATGTGCTGCACATTCTTGGTGTTGGTTTCAACGACAATAGTACCGGGCGCGATGATCGCGCCGCGGATTTCCATCAGGCCGCCCCAGAGGCCTACGCCTCCAACAAGGATAACAACCAGAAGACCAGCGCAGATCAGATGGAATCTAATGCTACCCTTGATCTGCTTGTCACTTTCAGAATGATTATACATTATGCTGCTCCTCGTTTGGCAGGAGCTTTAATTGCTGCTTTTTGCGGGACTTGCTGAGTTTGAACCGGGGTTACAAGTTGCTTCATAACCTCATCTCGCGGACCAAAAGCGGCTTGTCGACCATCATTGAGCACAAGCACCTTATTAACCGCTGCTATCGCACTTGGACGGTGAGCAATCACGATGACGATCTTACCCCGGCCCCGCATCAACTTGATCGCATGGGTAAGGCAGGCTTCGCCTTCAGAATCCAAGTTGGAGTTGGGCTCATCCAGAACGATGAGGAAAGGCTCACCATACATGGCACGGGCGAGGGCGATACGCTGGCGCTGACCACCAGATAAGGCATAGCCACCACTGCCGATAATCGTGTTGTAACCATCCGGCAAGCCTGTGATGAACTCATGGATACTGGCAATTTTCGCGGCTTCGATGACATCATCTGGATTTACATCTTCCTTGAAGCGGGAAATGTTTTCCGCAACCGTGCCGTCAAACAACTGAATGTCCTGAGGCAAGAAGCCAACAAACTCACCGATGCGCTCCGACGTCCACTGATCAAGCTCAGACCCATCAAACCGGATCGATCCTGTCAGAGCATTGGTGATGCCGACAATCGAGCGAGACAATGTCGATTTTCCAGAACCTGACTTGCCAATCACGCCAAGGCCTTCGCCTGCAGCAAGAGTAAACGAAATACCTTGCACAATTGGCTGGCGGATACCAACCGGACCACAAGCCACACCGTCCAGATCTATTTTCTGATGCGGAAGAGGCAGTTCCATCACTTGACCGGTGTCATCTTTGTTCTCAATCACCTTGCGTAGACGAGCAAGGCCTTGTCGAGCTGCCAAGAAGCCCTTCCATTGGGATACTGCCTGCTCAACAGGGGCCAGAGCACGGGAGGACATGATTGAAGACGCAATCATCACACCTGAGGTTACTTCTTGCTGGATAACCAGCCATGCGCCCATGCCAAGCATAGCGGACTGCAGGATAAAACGGAAAGTTTTGACCGCTGTAGCAAAAAAGGCTGCTCTGTCACCCGCTTTGCGTTGCTTAACCAAATAGGCATCATTGCCCTTGTGCCATCTGTTTTTCATTGTCTCCATCATGCCCATTGCCTGAATGACTTCGGCATTGGACCGACTGGCTTCAACAATGGCAGAGCGACGGTTCGTTTCGGAGGCAGCCTCACTTGAGGGTTTGCGAGAGGTGAACTCATTCACTCCAACAAGTGCACAAATGACCAAAGCACCACCGATTGCCAACATGCCAAGATAAGGATGGAAGAGGTACACGATACCGAAATAGAGCGGCATCCACGGCAAGTCGAAGATAGCAGCTGGGCCAGGGCCTGAAAGGAAACTGCGCACCTGATCCAGATCCTGAACCGGGCGCATCTTGGCACCTTTAGGGCCGAGAATAAGCGGTAGGCTTGTTGAGATTTCGTAGGAAACACCAGAGAGCTGGGCATCTACACGTTGCCCAAGACGTGACAAAACGCGACTGCGGAGCGTTTCCAGAATTCCATAGAAAATAAAAAGAACGCCAACAAGGGTCGCCAAAACGACGAGCGTTGGAACCGACCCACTCGCCAGCACACGGTCATAGACCTGCAGCATAAAAAGTGGTCCTGTCAGCATCAAAATATTCAACAGCATGCTGACGCCACCAATTCCAAGCAGTGCGGACCTTAGAGATCTGAATGCATTGGTGATTACAGATTCTGTCTGTCGTTGGCTGCCGGGCATAAGCTTTCTCCCAATTGCTTCGGGGATTAAAGCAAGAAACCCCCTCCCGGCATTTACCGGGAGGGAGCAGTTCTTTTGATTAGCTTGCCAATCAGATCAGGCTATCGTCCTGATTGATCGAATGCATCTGATCTACAACACCGCCATCTTCAGTTACGATGGTGTTGAAGTCGTCAGCTTCGAAATTCTCCGCAGAAAGGTCTTCCACGCTAATGCCGTTCAAGGTGTAGGTGTGACCACCGTTGTCCAGAACCTCGATCACAACACTATTGTTCTCTTCCGTGATCTGAACCTGTGATGCATTCAGGTTACCAAAATCAATGGTGTCGGTAGCAGGGTCGAAGTTTGTGATGACTTCTTCTGATGCCCAATCCCAATTGATCTCGACGGTATCGCCTCCGATTGCTCCATTGCCACTGGCCGCGGCTGCAAGAGCTGGTTCAGGAGCATTCTGAGCCTCACGTGGGCCGGTTTCCTGTTCAGCTTCCTGAGCAGCAGGAGCGGCAACTGCATCATCATCTCTGTTATTGGAAGCAGCTGCTTCCTGTGCAGTGGTTGATGCTTCAGGAGCCTCTGGAATGTAGGTTGAATCTACACTTTCCGCTTCGGACTGTGTTCCCACATCTGCCAGATTTTCTGCATTTGACAGGAAGTCATCAATCTTAGCCTGAGCAGCTGCATCATTTGCGATGATGCTGTTTGCTGTCAGATCGGCTACGACAATGCCAACCAGCAGAAGTGACCGACCACCGTTACCCGGCAGAGTGAACAACACACCATTGTCAGTCTGTTCCACTTCGAACTGGCCGCCGCCAATCCAACCGATGTTCACGGTATCCTGTTCTGGATTGAAGTCTGCGACTTCTTCCTGCTTGCCCCACTGCCAATCCAGTGTGAATTCACGAGGTGAACCATCACCCGGATCAACTGGGTCAACCGGATCCACTGGATCTACAGGATCGACCGGGTCAGGATCTGGAGTTGGGTCTGGGTCCGGAGTTGGATCTGGATCCGGGGTTGGGTCGACAGGTGGCTGTGAACCTTCACCGCTGAGCAGGTCAAGGATTTCCTGCAATGTAGATGGATCTTTAATGTCGAAGTTATCGGCATTCAGATCTTCAAGGAACACACCTTCCAGCAGGAGGGTCTGACCACCGTTTGATGGCAGGGAGATCACGAGACCGTCTTCAGATTCTGTGAAGCTGATCTGGTCTGAACTGATCCAGCCAATGCTGATCTTATGTTCCGCTGGGTTGAAGTCGGTGATAACGCTGTTTTCACCCCAAGCCCATGTGAACACGACCACACCATCACCTGGAACCTGACCTGGAGTGCCTGTACCCGGATCAACTGGGTCAACCGGATCGACTGGATCAACTGGGTCCGGATCTGGATCAGTTGGGTCGACTGGATCAACCGGATCGGTTGGACCGAAGTCACCCGGTCTGGTCTGGTGGCCATCCGTTGTGTCGCCAGCTGGCGCTTCCGGAGTCAACAGGCCTTCACGGCTGACGAGGGTAACGTCATCCTGATCAAAGCCGAATGGGACTTCAAGGTTATCTTCCATGACCTGATCGAAGTGGAACTCCAGCTGACCTGGGACCAGATCATCAAGGGAGATGCCTTCGAACAGGAAGCTCTGACCACTTGGCAGAGTAGAGATCAGCAAACCGTCATCAGTGTCTTCAACGCTCAGACGCTCACGTGTACCGTAGTACAGGAAGCTGATCTTCATGGATGATGGGTCAAAGTCAGAGATAACTTCGTGTACGCCGTACTCGTGGGACCGGATGTAGACTGTGTCGTCTTCGCGAGGGCCCACGCCTTGTTCCCAAGAGACCACGCCACCAAGATCTTGACGGAGGTGTTCATTGCCGACCACTCCGAAGTCTGAGATATCGACATCCTGGTAGGTGACGCCCTGCACGATCTGTGCAGAAGAGCTCCATGGGCTGTCGAGAACAATTTCACCGGCAGGTGACTTTGTCACGATGAGACCGTGCACAGAAGTTCCGCCGAAGTCCAGCTCATCCCGATCAGGGTCAAAGCCAACGATATCGTCTGCGTTTACGTCAGCGCGGAACTTAGAACCACCTTCATCGGTCGTGCCGGTGACTGTTGGTGGGTTTGAACCGTCATTGTCGTAAACAAGCTCGTATCCGCCGCCCTGACTTGGGTCCGGCACTTCAACGGTCTCACCAATGGCAGAGACGACTTCGTTGAACGCAGACTGTTCTGCGACAGAGAAGTTTGCCAGAGACAGATCGGAGAGTGTCACACCCTGGAAGATGGTGGTGGACATGATGTTACCAAACTGATCAGTGATCACGATGCGGACTGTTTGTCCGAGTGCATCACCGCTTTCTTCGAAGATTTCGAACTGTTCGCCAGTCACACCTTCCAGAATATGGATCATGTCAGAGGATGGATCGAAGTCTGCGATGACCTGAGACTCACTGTCCAGACCGAGCATATACATGTCACCAGTATGACCGCCATGACCATCATCGCCGTCACCTGGATGACCATGACCGTCATCACCATCGCCTGGGTGACCGTGACCATCGTCACCATCACCCGGATCTACAGGGTCTACCGGGTCAACGGGATCCACAGGGTCTACCGGATCAACAGGATCGGTTGGTTCTTCTGGCTGAGTGTTTCCGCCAACAAGGTCTCTGATCAACTCAGCAGCTGACGCATCCTGAATGGAGAAGTTAGCCAATGTCAGGTCAGCAAGGGCAACTCCGGCCAGGAGTAGCGTCTGCCCACCATTGGATGGAATAGAGAAGAGCACGCCGTCTGGTGTCTCGGTCACTTCAAGCTGGTCAGCACTGATCCAGTCAACGAAGATCACACCGTCTTCAGTGTCAAAATCGCTAACGACTTCCTGTTCACCATAGGACCAGGTAACAACCACATCGGCATCTTCTTTTGGAACACCAACGCCTGGCAGAGGGCCGTTCAGGCCTTCTTCTCCAGTCAGACGATCCTGGAAGTAGTCGATTGCTTCGTCAACAGTTGGGCTTTCAAAGCCGCCAAACTGCTCAACATATTGCAGAATAGAAGTACCGTACTCATCCTGAGAAACGTTGCCGCCTTGCAGGAGAGCGAGTGTACCGTAAGCACCGCGCAAGTGGGCTGCAGCCAAGATACCCGTCAGTGTGAGGGTTACGCTGACATCCTGACCGTTCTGCTCGTAGGTAAATTCCTGTCCAATGAAGTCATCCAATGACTGACCACTGTTGGACAATCCATTTTCAATAATCTGGAGGTTGAAGCCAAACGCTTCCTGGATAGCGACTTCCTGAGCTTCAGGAGTCATGAATTCTTCTAGAGAATCGACGCCATTCTTACCGGTCCAGGTGCCATCCCAAGTGTTGGTGGCTGCGCCGTTGCCGTAGAAGACATCATCATCATAATAGCCCAGATCGATAAGCAGGGCTTCACCAAACTGGTAGCCGACGAACCCAAGTGAGTTGGTGGAGCGATAAGACATCGCACTCCATTGGTCGTCGTTCAGATCCCCCCAACTGTCATACTCTGGAAAGAAGTCTTGCACCGGACCGCCTGCCCATTCGTTGAGCTGCCAATCCTGAATTCTGCCGTCGTTGTATCTTTCGCGATCCCAACCGGATTCGAAAGCCCGCAATGCGTCACGGAATTCGTCATATGTGCCACGATAGTCCATTGTATTCCCTCAGTTTTTATTGAGAGGTTCCAGACAACTCCGAAATTAATGGAGCAAGCCGAATTGCTAAGGTCCGGAAGGCTCACCGAGCCGCTCTCGTTAAAAAACGAACGCTGATACGATCTGACTGCAATTTTGTTCTTTGCGTTTCCAACAGCGCATTGTTTGCAGTGCATCTGATCGCTTCCGCGTTCGACGGGGCTGATTTTTCTGGAAATTGGGGCCAAATTTCGAAAGAAAAATGGAGTATTTATTACAGACGAATTTAAAAAAATCTCTGCGAATCAATGTTTTACATCACAGAATACCGTTTTTGGAATCTGAAGATTCTGTTTTCTCTCAGTATTTCCGCAGCTTAACGATTCTATAGATTTAGAAAGACCTTTGGTATTTTATTGGCGTTTAAGCTGCCTTATTTGCCTTATTTGGCTCGTATTACTTTAGGATATGTACCTACACATTCTTGTGAATTATGCGGATATCACATGTACCGCACACACCATTAGGCTTCCGACTCAGACTGCCTAAACAATCCCTAAAATTCTACCCGCATACATTGCTGATTTTAGTGATCGGCATTTGCCCCCAGAATGAGAATGGTGACTAGCTTATTCTGGGAGGAAGCTATGGCCACAATCGCTATGAGCATGGCTTTGGCTCTGTGCTTTACATCCATTGCACTCTTGTTTCTTGCCGTGAAAAACAGGTGGGCGGCTCGCTCCAGAGTGCTCAAGCGCAAAGCACCGATCAAAGGCGAGTTTTCGCTTCATCCGCTTAATCTCATCAATGAGGAAGAAGAGAAGATCGAGAAAAAGCGCCTTAAGCGGCGGGACGATCTTTAGGGTACTTGCGTCGGGGCTGTTTAAACAGCGGAATAAACGGCCTGCGCCACGCATCCGGGAACACAGGCCGCAAAGCATGATTATGCTGTACTTAGGACGGACGTAGCTCTGACCAGGATTTGCCGAGGTTCTGGCCTTTTGCCAGATGACCCCACTTGGTTTCCAGCATGCGGTCATCAAGGTGGTAGACCGAGCGGAGCAGGTCGGTTGTTACAACATCCTGCGGCGTTCCGTGGGCAACCAGCTTGCCGTGGTTCAACACAAAGATCTTGTCGGCATAGACGCAGGCCAGATCGATATCATGAAGGACTGCGATAACACCGCCACCTTCATTGGCGTAGTTACGGCCTGTTTCGAGTACGTCGATCTGGTGCTTTAGATCCAAACTCGCGGTCGGTTCATCCAGAAACAGATAGTTGGCACGGCCATTTTGTCTTGGTTCCCAAACCTGACAAAGCACACGAGCCAAATGAACACGCTGTTTTTCGCCGCCAGACAGTTCCTGATAGTACCTGTTCAGGTAGGACGTGAGGCCGACACGATCCAGAGCTTCCAAAACGCGTGGACGTAATTGCTTTGCGCTTAGGCCATGACTGCCGGAGACCAGACCCAGCATAACAACCTCTTCAACCGAGAACGGAAAGGACAGCTGCGAGCTTTGAGGCAACACCGCACGGCGGCTTGCAAGCTCAACTGCCGGGACTGACCAGATAGACGTTCCATCCAGCATTACGTCGCCTTCAGAT
Source organism: Pseudovibrio sp. Ad26 (assembly GCF_001623285.1). Lineage (NCBI taxonomy): Bacteria > Pseudomonadati > Pseudomonadota > Alphaproteobacteria > Hyphomicrobiales > Stappiaceae > Pseudovibrio > Pseudovibrio sp. Ad26. Next base: position 87,409 of record NZ_LMCE01000008.1, on the reverse strand, counting down.
GGCGACAAATCACCCGTCAGGCACTTGAGAAGCGTCGATTTGCCGGCGCCATTGGGGCCGATGATTACTGTCAGTTCTCCCGGACAACTGCGGAAGTAGACGTCTCGGAGAAGTTTTTTTGTGCCAACGCTAACCGTGATGTTTATTGCCTCAAGCATCTGGAATCCTCACAATTGGACTTGGTTTTTGCGGCCAAGCAGGATGGAAAGGAACACAGGTGCGCCAATAATTGCCGTGATGATGCCGATTGGCAGTTCAGCAGGCGCGACCACCGTTCTGGCAACAACATCAGCGGCAACCAGTAAGGATGCACCGAGCAACGCGCAAGATGGCAGGAGGAAGCGGTGGTCTGGTCCAATGAGCAGTCTCAAGACGTGGGGCACAACAATCCCGACAAAGCCAATTGCACCAGCCGCCGCAACAGAGGCTCCGGTTGCACCCGCAACCAGAATAATAATCAAACGTTTGAGGTGCTGTGTGTTGAACCCCAGATGAAAGGCTTCAGCTTCACCCAACAGAAATGCATTCAAACCTTTTGCGATGAATGGGAGAGAAGCGAGCACAGCCAGAGCAAAAGGAAGTGTGGACCAGACTCTTGGCCATGTGGAACTTCCCAGTCCGCCCATGCCCCAGAATGTCAGGTCTCTGAGTTCTTCGTCTGTGCTACCGAAAACGAGAAACCCTGTGACAGCACCAGATAATGCGCCAAGCGCAATGCCTGCCAGCAGCATGGTCGCGATGGAGGTTTGACCTCGACAGGTTGCGACTTTGTAGAGCAGGGCGGTTGTTGCAGCTCCGCCGACAAAAGCCCCCCATGGGAGGAGGTAGACCGAATAGTCATCCAAAATCCATGCAGGCAGACCGGAAGACAGAGTGATCACGCAGACTGCGGCGAGGGCAGCACCTGATGAAACTCCCACCAAACCCGGATCAGCAAGGGGGTTTCGGAACAAGCCTTGCATCATCGCACCGGAGGCAGCAAGAGAGGCGCCGACAAGACATCCAAGTACCGTTCTTGGCATACGAATATCCATCAGAACGACTTTGTCTCGGAGAGTGAGTGCGGTTTCATCACCAAAGAGCCAGTAATCAATTGCACCGAATATGTGTGAGACTGAAACCTCTGTTGGCCCAACAGCCAACGAGACGAAGCAGACAACCAAAAGCAACAGGGTTAGTGCCTTAACGGCGTACTGCTGGCAGATTTCTCTGCTTGTTCTTGCATGGGTTACTGGTGACTTGAACGCCTCAGACAGTGTCATCTCACTCATTGCCGCCTGACCTCACGATTTTATGTCAGATTTAGCTGCGATTTTCACAAAGCGATCGCTCAGATCTCGAAGGGCTTGCGCTGTGCGAGGGCCGAAGCCGAGGAGATAGACGCCATCCATGACGATGAGATTGCCGTTTAGGCCTGCAGGGGTGAGGTTGAAACCTGGTTCTTTGAGAATTTCTGATTGGTCGCTTGAGCCCGGACGAGACATCATCATCACAACATCAGGAGCCGCTGCAATCAACGCTTCTTTAGAGACTGGTTTGTAGCCGCGCAGGTTTGCAAACACGTTGGTTGCGCCAGCTAGTCCAATCACGGCATGAGCCCCTGTTTCGCGGCCTGCAACCAGCGGTTTTCCACCTCCTTCAGAGATGACAAAGACAACTTTGAGCGGTTTTGCTTGCTGATGTGCGTAGGCTATTGCCTCATCAAGATCTGCTTTGACCTTCGCTTTCAGCGCTTTTGTTTCCTCTGGAAGCTGCAATGCGGTTCCGACCACATCAATCTTCTCAAGAATGCCTTCCGGGGAATAAACCTCTTTCACTTCCGTCAGCTTGATAGAAGCAGCTTTGAGGACATCAACCGCCGTTGGTGGGCCAGAACCTTCCATCATGAGGATATGATCTGGATTGGTTGCGAGCACGCCTTCTGCACTAAGAGCTCTCATGTAACCCACGTTGGGAAGCTTTGTTGCCTCCTCGGGATAGAGACTTGTGGTGTCGACAGCGGCCAACCGATCCTGAGCTTCCAGTGCGTAGACAATTTCTGTCAGAGATGAGCCAATCGAGATAATACGCTGATCATTTTGTGTGCCCTCAGCCTGGACCTGACCGATAAACACTCCAAAGAACAAGCTCAGGAGCGCTGCGGCCACATAAGGAAGCATGAGAGAAAATGAATCGAGGGCTCTGGTTAGAACACGCATGGTAGCACCCATTTGAGAGGAGGTATTTCATTCCTTCGGGCATGAGTGGCTTCTGGCTTCCCAAATTCGCCCAGTTTGTAAAACGCTATCTTTCAAAATAACATGAGTGAAATACTCATATTTATATATCGGGTCAATCTCTAAATTGAGCTGGGAAGGAAGACAGGCAAATATAAGAAATAATACTTGACTATTAAATTCATATTTTTCTACATACGCGGATCGAGAGCCTTTAAATGGCGTATCGTTAAGACCATTTTGCCAGCCAAGCGGTTTAAATCGCTAGCCAGCCTCCGCATACCCCTCCCATTCCTATTGTGGTATGTGTTTTGAGAGTGGCTCTGAAGACCTGAAACTTTGCTGAGCTTTTGACTGGAAAGGCTCATGTACTAATTGGCTAAGGAGTTCCGGCGTGTACATCGCAATGAACCGTTTCCGCGTGGTGCGGGGCAAAGAAGAAGAGTTTGAAACCGTTTGGAAAAATCGTGAGCGTCACCTGAGCTCCGTTCCCGGCTACATCGAATTTCGTATGCTCAAAGGCGAGACAGCTGAAGACCATACCCTTTATGCATCCCATACCACCTGGGATACCTATGAGAATTTTGTCGGTTGGACGAAGTCTGAAGCGTTTGCGTCTGCTCATAAAGGCGCTGGCACCCGCATGAACTTCTATCTAGGCGGCCCACACTTTGAAGGCTTTGAAGTCATCCTGACCGAGACCCGCGAAGTCGCTTAAAGCCTTCCGGACTGGAAGCTACAACTTGCTGTAGCTTCCTTTCTCCCCTGTCCAAAGTATCAATTGCGCCGTTATACTTTGTGTGCAAACTATTTGTATGCAAAATTTATGGAGTGTCTGTGATGCGCTTAGATAATTGCATTTTTTATCTGCTTTCCCGCAGCGCCAGAAGTGGTGCGCGGTTCTACAAGAAGCAACTGGAAGAACTGGGGCTCACACCGGTCCAATCTATTGTGTTGCAAGCCCTTGCTGTTCAAGACGGATGCACAACGTCTCAACTGGGCAAGGCTGCCGAACTGGACAATGCAACACTTACCGGTGTGCTGGACCGGCTTTGCCCCGCCGGGTATCTGGAGCGCAAAGCAAGCCCGGAAGACCGACGGACCCAGCATATTTTCCTCACCAAGCAAGGTCAGGAAGTTTCCGAAATTCTTGACAGTTTAACCGAAGACGCAAACGCCAGATTTCTTGCAGAGCTGAGTGATCGTGAGAGGGACGATCTCAAGGCGCTTCTCACCCGACTCTAGGCTAGCGCTCAAATTCATTTGAGCATTGTTTTCATTGCGTAATCTGATTGGACACCAGCAGTCACTTGCAGGATTACGCCTTTATCTCAAAGATTTTCAATAGGACGGATTGAAAAGATGGAAGTAAAAGTGATGTCAGGACTGGAGTTCCTGAAAGCCATGCAGAAAGCGGGCAATCGTCCGCCAATGGCGGAAACCATGAATGTAGACCTTGATTGCATTGAGGATGGTCTGGTTCGTTTTAAATGCATGCCAACGAATGATCATCTCAATCCGGGTGGTACAGTGCATGGCGGTTATGCTGCGACCGCGTTGGACTCCGTGCTTTCACTCGCTGTTCAAACCAAGCTCAAAGACGCCTTCAATTTCCGCGGCACCTCAGAACTCAACGTCAAGTACATACGTCCCATTAAGGTAGGGCAGGTTCTATACGCTGAAGGCCGCGTGGTCAGCATGACGCGTCAGACCGGGATCTCTGCCGGAGAAATCGTCGACGAAGAAGGCAAAATTTACGCCTACGCTTCTGGAACTGTGATGATCAAACCAGAATCCTGATCGCATAGTTTTGGATAGGAGCACATAATTGCCTCTATGTGCTCCTTCTTTTGTGGACAAATGAGCTGGCTAAATTAATTTATTTTTGTCTGCTATATTTCCTGTTCCGTTGGTTGAAACTCTTCAAAACTGCCAATTAATTAGAATTTATAGCCTTGAAATTATGTCTTTTCATTCGATTAAATAATACTTACAATGAAGAGCGCAACAATACGCCCTACCCCTAAGGAACTATATTTTACAATTGCACGTAACATAGTTTACACGCTATACGTGCTTATGGTGTTCCTGTGATGAGAAATCCGAAGCTATTTGGTGTAATGTGCTCTCGGATTCGTCTCTATCCAAAAAAAAGCGCTTTCTGTCATGCTGCACTCGATCTCGGACCGCTCCCTCGTTTCTCGCTTTGGAATTTCTCCCTGGTCATCCACCAGCAATCGTAAAAGTGACGCTGTCTATCTTTACCTGGAAGAACAAATCATAGTTGGTGCTCTTAAGCCTGGTGAAGCAATTGCCGAACAGACGGTAGCTGATGCGTGTGATTGCGCGCAAGGAACTGTACGTGAGGCCTTGCTTAAACTTCAGCAATCCGGCTTGGTGGTACGGCACGATTACAAAGGCACTCGCGTTGCGGGTATCAGCCGCGCTGAAGCTGTCGAGATTGTCAAAATTCGCATGCAGCTGGAAGAGCAAGCCGGACGAATGATTGCCTCTAATATTTCAAGTGAGACGCGTGACCGGCTCTTCGAAATTCTGGATGCTATGTGTCAGGCAGCCGATGACAACGAGGTGTTTCTTTGCAGCGCTTATGACCGCCTCTTCCATGCAACTCTGTTCCGTCAGGCAAACTTGCGCGGACTAGAGCCAATTCTGGAACGTTGTGCGCTCCATATGCATCGTGTGACGCTGTCTCACCGAGACATTCCACTCAATGGTGCTGACATTCATGAAAAGCATATTGCGATCATCGAAACGCACTGCAATGGCACGCCTGAAGAAGCTGCAAACGCTGCGCGTGGACATGTGAGCTTCCTGTTTGATCGTTGGATGTCAGAGCATACGTTCCTCAGTCTTTCCATTTAGACCGTCGCCAGTTTTCTGCTGGAGCAGCGCATGAAAAAAGCCGGAGTGCAGAAGCATCCGGCTTTTGTTGTTTCTTACGCTTGTGCGTTGCTTAAACGTCGAGGTTCGCAACGGATAGTGCGTTAGTTTGAATGAAGTCACGTCGTGGCTCAACTTCATCGCCCATCAGCTTGGTAAAGATGTCATCCGCGGCATCCGCTTCTTTGATCTTCACCTGCAGCAGAGAGCGTACATTCGGGTCCAGCGTGGTTTCCCAAAGCTGTTCTGGGTTCATCTCGCCCAGACCCTTATAGCGCTGCATGGAGATGCCACGGCGCCCTTGCGCATAAACAGCCTCCAGAAGGGCTTGTGGGCCGCGAATTTCGACAGACTTGTCTTTGCGCACCAAGGATGCAGCCTTGTGATAGACCTCATCCAAATGCTTGAAGTAGCTGTCGAGGCGACGCGCATCTGCAGAAGCCAGTAGGGCAGCATCAATCGTGGTGACTTCTTTCACGCCGCGAACAACACGGCTGAAGATGAGATCACCCTCTTCAGTTGCTTCACCTTCCCAACCACGCTCAAACTCGTCAGCCAGAATGTCCAGGCGACGCGCGATGTAAGCAGCAGCTTCCTGCGCTTTTTCGTGGTTGTGCAGGTTGTCGGAGTTCAGCGCACCGGCAATTGCAGCCTGTTCGACGACAGCTTTGTTGTAGCGGGAATGCAGGCCGTTGAGAACGTCGGAGATTTCACGAGCCTCATTAACGACGCTACGCAGGTCTTCACCCATGCGCACTTCGCCACTTGCAAGGCTGAGTGACGTCTCATCCAGACCACTGCCGATCAGGTATTCTTCAAAGGCCGCTTCATCTTTCAGGTACTGCTCGGACTTGCCGCGCGTAACCTTATAAAGCGGAGGCTGAGCGATATAGACGTAGCCGTTCTCAATCAGATCAGGCATCTGACGGAAGAGGAAGGTCAACAGCAGCGTACGAATGTGCGCACCGTCGACGTCCGCATCGGTCATGATGATGATCTTATGGTAGCGGAGCTTTTCGAGGTTGAATTCCTCGTTGCCGATACCTGTTCCCAATGCAGTGATCAGCGTGCCGATTTCCTGCGAGGAGATCATTTTATCAAAACGTGCGCGTTCGACGTTCAGGATCTTACCCTTCAGCGGCAGCACAGCCTGATTTGATCTGTCACGGCCCTGTTTGGCAGAGCCACCCGCGGAATCACCCTCCACTATGAAGAGTTCAGCTTTAGAAGCATCGCGCTCCTGACAATCGGCCAGCTTACCGGGTAGGGACGCGATATCCAGCGCGCCTTTGCGGCGTGTGAGCTCGCGAGCTTTACGAGCAGCTTCGCGAGCGCTCGCAGCTTCCACCACTTTGGAAACAATGGACTTTGCTGGGGCCGGGTTTTCTTCCAGCCATGTAGACAGCGCTTCACCAACGAGGTTCTCAACCACCGGACGGACTTCTGAGGAAACCAGCTTGTCTTTGGTCTGGGAGGAGAACTTTGGATCAGGCACTTTTACAGAAAGCACGCAGGACAGGCCTTCGCGGCAATCTTCGCCAGTTGGGTTTACTTTCTCACGCTTCAGGATCCCTGATGAATCTGCGTAGCCGGTCAACTGACGTGTCAGAGCGGCGCGGAAACCAGCAAGGTGCGTACCACCGTCACGCTGTGGGATGTTGTTTGTGAAGCACAGAACGTTTTCGTGATAACTGGAGTTCCACCACATGGCCACTTCTACAGTGATGCCGTCTTTTTCGGCAATCATTGTAACAGGCTCTTCGATGAGCGGATGCTTGGCTCGGTCCAGATAACGAACGAAAGCTTCCAGACCACCTTCGTAGTAGAGCTCTTCAACACGAGGCTCAACACCACGATTGTCTGTCAGGATGATACGGGCACCGGAGTTGAGGAAGGCCAGCTCGCGCAGGCGGTGCTCAAGGGTGTCGTAATCAAACTCAATTTTGGTGAAGGTTTGAGGAGATGGAGTGAAGGTCACCTCAGTACCGGATTTACCCGGAGCGTCGCCGACAACTTTCAAAGGCGCTTCAGCCTCACCGTGATGGAAGCGAAGGAAGTGCTCTTTGTCATTGCGGAATACACGCAGCTCCAATGTAGTGGACAGTGCGTTCACCACAGAAACACCCACACCGTGCAGACCGCCGGATACCTTGTAGGAGTTGCTGTCAAACTTACCACCAGCATGGAGCTGGGTCATGATAACTTCAGCCGCAGAAATTCCCTCTTCAGAGTGAATATCTACCGGAATACCGCGTCCGTTATCGGTTACCGAGACAGAACCATCAGCGTTCAACGTAACGGTCACATAATCGGCATGACCGGCCAGCGCTTCATCGATGGAGTTGTCGACAACCTCATAGACCATATGGTGCAGGCCCGAGCCATCATCGGTATCACCGATATACATGCCGGGGCGTTTACGTACAGCATCTAGGCCTTTCAGCACTTTGATGGAATCTGCACCGTATTCACCTGCGCCATTTTCCTGCTCAGGTCCGCCATTCTCAGGGGTCGACGTTTCGCTCATTCGAATCACTTCACACAACGGTTTTCATTAGGGTTCATGTTATAATTGGTTGGGCAAATGGTTCAAGCAATCTGGGAGTTTAAGCGCTCGTAAACCAAGGGAAATATTGCATAAACACTATTTTTAAGGGGGGATAATTTCCTTAGCGTGCATCCCATGGATTTGCTTGCACGATTAGCACCCCAAGTTTTCATTTTTGTGCCTGGCATTTTCTGAAAATTGAAACGACTTATCGGTGATATTGCTACCGTGTAATCATCAGGACTGCGATACCGAGAAGTCCCAGAGAAGCCATTCTATTAATCAGGTACATCGTCTTTTCTGACCTCAAGAACTGGCAAAATTTGACTGCCAGAAATGAATAGGCACCGTTGATGATCAGTAAGATGGCTGACAGCACAGCGGCGAGCTCAACAAAGCCCAGCAGGCTCATTTCCTCAACGCTGACCAAATTGGGCATCAGCGCGAGGTAGAACATGATTGCCTTGGGGTTTGACAGGTTGAACAATAGCCCAGCAAACAAGGATGTCTTCGCAGAAGATTGTGGTGGGATTGAGTTGCTGTACTCCTCAGAAGGAGCCGCATTTGCGCTCTTCCAGATGCCCCAGGCTAAATAGGTGAGATACGCAGCACCTAACCACTGCAACACCACGAATGCCTCGGAGAAACTGCTGGCAATTGCTGCTAGCCCCAGTGCAGCCATCGAAAACCAGAGCAGATCACCGCTCAATAAGCCCAAACAGAACAGCACTGCACCGCTGCTGCCAAAGCTCATAGCGCGGGCGATGATTGCAAAAACAGCAGGGCCGGGAATGATCGCTAATGTGAAAAGCGTGCCACCGAACAGGGCAAGGCTGGTTACATCCATAAAACTGCAGCGGTTCTTTCTTGGTGACGAGCACTTTCAGTTTACGGCGCCGCAGTCTTCCGCAAGCGCCGTATTAAAAGGCTAATTGCTCAGCGGGTCACCATGGTTGCAGCCACACCGACCATTACCACACTGGAACCTCTGTTCAGACGCTGGAATGCTTTTTGCGACGAAATCAGCTTCTTTGCAGAGACTGCCAGATAGGCATAGATGCCGAAAACGATGAACAACACACTGGCCATGGTTGCTGCCAGTTCCCAATAAGCCAGCAAGTTGATCTTATCCATGGGCACGATGTTCGGCATCAGCGCCATATAAAAGATCACGACCTTTGGGTTGGACAGGTTCATTGAGAGACCAGCAAGCAAAGCTGTGAAACGTGAGGATGCCTCCACAGCTGCATCACCATCTTGCGTTGGGGTTACGCCTTTTGAGTTCCACATACCCCATGCGACGTAAAGCAGATAGGCAGCTCCAACCCATTTAAGCGCCATGAAAATGATCGCGTAGTTGGTCGCAATGGCTGCCAGCCCCATGATTGCAAGCGTGAACCAGAACAGATCACCACAGATCATACCGACAACGAACATAGGTGTGCCACGCATGCCTTGTCCGAAAATACGGGCGAGCAAAGCGGCGATGCCGGGGCCCGGTGTGATGGCTGCAGCGAACAAGGTTCCTGCAAAAAACAAAAGAACTGCCAGTTCCATTTTATTGCTCTTTTTATCGCGCCACGATTGTAGCAGCGGTGCCAAACATTGCGACACTCGCGCTCTTATTCAATCGTTTTACGGCTTTTTCTGAGGTCAGGAGGCTTCGTGCCCGTACGGTCACACCAATATAGATTGCAAAGACCAGTGACAACACAGCAAGCGTAACAAACATCAATTCAACCAAACCAATGGCCGTGATGGTTTCCATAGGCACCACGCTTGGCATCAAAGCCGCGTAGAACAGCAGACCTTTGGGGTTGGAAAGCGTGATCAACATGCCAGAGACCAGCGTTTTGGCACTGCCTTTGCTGCTTTGCGGCATAGCGGTGGTGTTTTCATTTGTCTGAGCTGTCTGGAGGCTGCTGGCTCGCCAGAGCTTCCAGGCTAGAAACAGCAGGTAAGCAGCGCCCGCGTATTTGACGATGGTGAACGCCAGCACGTAGGTGCTTGCTAGTTTCGCCAGACCCAGGATTGCCAGAATAAACAAACACATGCTGCCAATCAGCATGCCAGAGACAAAAGTGAGCGTGCCTTGCAGCCCAAAACCAAGTGTACGCGAAACCAGAGCCGTAATTGCAGGGCCCGGTGTAATGGCGACAACAAACAGAGTTGCCCCGAAAACGAGGAGAATTTGCAAGTCCATAGGGATCACTTAGGTCAGAGATAGGGCGTTGAACGCAGTTTGCGTATTCGCATCGGAAAGCTTGTCTCTGCTTTTCATGAATACCTTCTAAGAATAATCACAAGGATTTTTCTCTGACAAGCGAGATAAAAACGGTTTGTCTTCAAGCCAGCTCAATCATGAAGCCTTTAGCTTAACGCAATGCCGCCATTCGTAACCTCGAAAATCTGTGCTGCAGTTGGCAGGTCTTTGAAGAGGTTTTCGTCAGTCCCAGTCATGAAGACCTGACCACCCAAAGCTTCCAGCCGTGTAAAGAGCGCTTCACGGCGACCCGGATCCAGATGGGCGGCGACTTCATCCAACAGCAGGATTGGCGTCATACCGGAGATCGATGAGGTGAGGTCGGCATGTGCCAGAACCAAACCGATCAGCAAGGCTTTTTGCTCTCCGGTTGAAGCTTGAGCCGCAGGCATTTGCTTTTCACTATGGACCACGTAGAGATCAGAGCGGTGCGGACCATCCAGAGTGCGCCCTGCGGCGCGGTCTCGGAAACGTCCTTCCACCAGCAAATCCCGATAGCAGTCTTCCCGATCTGACGCGCTCATGCCGATGGTTGCAGTTTCAAACGCGCCTTGCAGGTGGATTTCTGCGGACGGGAAGGGGAGGCCAAGCTGCTTTTGCACTTCCAGCGTTTTGGCCAGAAGGCTGACAGTTTCACTGCGAGCCAGAGCAACAGCGGTTCCCAGCTCAGCAACCTGCGCTTCGATGGCATCAAGGTACTCGGGCGTTCCGCCTTCAGACAACAGGCGGTTTCGCTGGCGCAGTGCTTTTTCAAAGCTTGCGACCATTCTGCCATGAGACGGATTGAGGGAGAGGACCAGACGATCAAGAAATTTACGTCGATCAGAAGCTGAACCCGTGAACAAACCGTCCATGGAGGGGACCAGCCACAACACACGCAGGTATTCCAATAGAGCTTCTGAAGAGCGGGCTTCTTCGCCATCTATGCGGACGCGGCGTCCGGGTTCTCCGGCAGTTAAACCTGTGCCGATGCGGGTCTCGCCAAATTCGCCATCCAAAATAGCACTAACGGCCCAACCACCTGTTCCATCAGCACGGGCGATATCACCCAGTGTTGCGCGGCGGAGACCACGGCCAGCAGAAAGAAAGGAGATTGCTTCCAGAATATTGGTTTTGCCTGCGCCGTTGTCGCCGACAAAAGCGACCATTCGGCTGTTCAACTCAACGCTTGTTGCGCTGTAGTTTCGAAAATCCGTTAGCGCGAGGCGAGTGAGCGCCACAGGCACTGGATCCGACATTCAGGCTCTTTCTGGTTACATGAAGTTTGAGCATATTCCTATCGAAAATTAGCTGCCATTTTTCGGGAATATGCATCAGAAGAAAAATGCCCCCGGCTTAGGACCGAGGGCAAAACATTTAAACGCGCATTGGCATCAGAACGTAGAGCGCTTCATCACTGCCTTCATCGCGAACGAGGGTCGGAGAACCGGAATCCGCAAGTGTGAAGAGCGCAGAATCTGCTTCCAGCTGAGCTGCAATATCCAACAAGTACTTAGAGTTAAAGCCAATCTCGAATTCTTCGTTGTCGTACTCAACTGCAACTTCTTCAGTCGCAGAACCAGAATCCGGATTGGTGACTGTCAGAACGATCTTACCTTCGCTCAGGGACATTTTGACTGCACGGCCACGATCAGATGCGATGGTGGAAACGCGATCGACAGCTTCCTTGAAAGCATCACGGTCAACGCGCAGTTCCTTGTCGTTTCCTTTTGGAATGACGCGCTCGTAATCCGGGAAAGTGCCGTCAATGAGCTTCGATGTCAGGATGATATCGCCAATGGTGAAGCGGATCTTGGTTTCAGAGATTTCAACCTTGATCTCAACTTCCGGATCATCCAGCAGCTTCTGAATTTCACCAACGGTTTTGCGCGGTACAATGATACCCGGCATGCCATCTGAACCTTCCGGCGCCTCAAGCTCAGCCTGAGCGAGGCGGTGTCCGTCCGTTGCAACAGCGCGCAAACGCAGGCCTTCGCCGGCGTCCAGAGAGTGCATGTAGATACCATTGAGGTAGTAGCGGGTTTCTTCTGTAGAGATCGCAAACTGAGTGCTGTTGATCAACTTACGGATGCCACCTGCGGTCATGGTGAAGCTGTGGGTGAACTCACCCGCAGTCAGATCAGGGAAGTCAGTGACTGGCAGGATTTGCAGCGCAAAGCGGGACCGCCCGGCGCGAATTTCCATGGTGCTGCCATCACTAGAAGTTTCCAAAACAACCTGAGAACCATCTGGCAGCTTGCGCACGATCTCGTAGATCATGTGAGCTGGCACTGTGGTTCCACCTGGTGTTTCGACCATTGCCGCGATGCTTTCCACGACCTCAAGATCCAAGTCAGTTGCCTTAAGCTTGAGGTTGCCACCTTCAGCCTGCAGCAAAACGTTGGAGAGGATCGGAATGGTGTTCCGCCGTTCCACCACACGGTGTACGTGGGTCAGAGACTTCAAAAGCTCGGTCCGCTCAAGTGTCACTTTCATGCGAAACGTCCATTCTTCTGGGCGGAGCATCGCGCTGGTGCAGCGAACTCCGCGAATTACTAATACAAATTGCCCAGTTTCAGTGCAGAGGCCCACCTGGTCTGCACTCGCCCATTACGCCGAGTTTAATCTGCTGTAGGGCCGTTCAAACTGCACGTTTAGCGCTCAAAATGCAAGAGGGGCGCTGCAAGCAGCGCCCCAATAATCACCAAATTCCTGCAAGGAATTCATATAGCCCCGTGTAGAGGACGCTTATTAGAGCACGCTGTATTCACACATCGTGCTCTAAGTTCTTTGCTAGAGCTCATTCAGATCATTTGATTGAAACCAATCAAATGGAATGCGCTCTAGGCGTCCAGCATACGCTTCAGCAGTTCCAGCTCCTGCGCAAGGCCGTTATCTGCCTTGGAGAGCTCTTCAATTTTGCGAACTGCATGGAGCACTGTTGTGTGGTCACGATTGCCGAAGCGACGACCGATCTCTGGCAGAGAACGTGGGGTCATCATCTTAGCGAGATACATAGCGATTTGACGAGGACGCACGATAGTTCGTGTGCGGCGTGCAGAAAGCAGATCTGCTTTTGTGACGTTATAATGCTTGGACACAACGCGCTGAATATCTTCGATTTTAACGCGACGTGGTTCAGCTGCACGAATGAGATCACGCAGAGTGATCTCAGCCATTTCCAGAGTTACCGGAGAGTTTGTCAGCTGATTATGTGCAACGAGACGGTTCAAAGCACCTTCCAGATCACGACCTGAAGAGGTTACGTTGCGTGCAACGTAGTCCAGAACGGCCTCCGGCACAGTGAAGTTCGGATATGAGCGCTGCTGAGCACGCATACGGTCTTCAATGATAGCGCGACGAAGCTGGAAATCTGGTTCGGAGATATTTACGACCAGACCACCTGCCAGGCGGGAGCGAACGCGGTCATCCAGGCTTTCTAACTCAGCCGGAGCGCGGTCAGCTGCAACAACAACCTGACGAGCACCATCAATCAATGCATTAAGAGTGTGGCAGAACTCCTGCTGCACCTGCTTGCCATGAAGGAACTGCATGTCATCGATCAGAAGAAGATCGATAGAACGCAGAGTTTCCTTGAAGGACATTGCAGACTGCGCCTGAAGCGCAGCAACGAAGCGGTACATGAAATGCTCTGCGGTGAGGTACAGAACACGGCGACCAGCCATACGGGCTTGATTTGCAATCGCCTGCATCAAGTGGGTCTTACCAAGACCTACAGAAGCATGGAGGTAAAGCGGGTTAAAGGTTACGACACCGCCGCCTGCAACTTGCTTTGCTGCTGCAAGAGCCAGAACGTTGGATTCACCTTCAACAAAACTTTCGAAGACGTATTTCGGATCGAGGGATGCCCCTTCGAGTACGTCTTTAGAAGAAAGGTCGGAACGACCACCTCGACCGCCCATCATCGATGGCATTGGGGACGTTGCGCGCAGACCAACAGGATCATTTACCTGAATTGGGCGCATATCAGTCTTGCCACCCAGTGCTGGGCGTGCAGCAGGCTTTGCCGCTGCAGGACGGGGACGAACGGCACCGCGAACGGTGAGCTCGATCTTATGAATGTCATCACATTCATTTTTCCAAAGTCCCATCAGACGCTCTGAATAATGAGACTGAATCCATTGCTTCAAAAACCGCGTAGGAACAGACAAACGAACGGTGCCGTTGGTATGCCCTTCCATGTCTACGCGTGCAAACCAGCTGGAGAATACATCTTCACCCAGCTCAACACGTAGACGTTTCTTAACGCGATCCCATTGCTCCGGCCCTGGAGCTTCCTGAACGTGCATGCTCGCCTCCTTGCAGCCGTTGAGTATTCCGCCACAGATACTCAACCATCAAATCTATTGCGCTCATTACGAGCTTTGTTGAACCAGACGCTTTTTTATTTCGTTGTCATTAGACAAAAACATCACATCGGTGTGGCGCCCACACACCGTTGCTAAATTCTAATATTTCTTGGGAGCTATCCTTGGCTCCACGGAAGACCTTGAGCCTTCCACCCAGAAACCGAGCCTCGATGACCTTCAGCATCATGACCACCTTCAAAGCCACCTGCTACGTTGTAGCAGTTTTTGTAGCCAAGGGCTGTCATCGCTATCGCTGCGGCCTTACTCCGAACTCCAGAGCGGCACAAAAAGAAGATTGCAGCGTTTTGGTCAAGTCCTTTTTGCGTCAATGCGTCAGAAAGTTGACTCGCAAAGCCCTCATGAGGGCCATTGGATGGGAAACCCTGCCATTCAGCAAGGATGACTTCCTTCTCCAATTTGGAAAGATCCGGAATGCCTACGAAGGTCCATTCAGCGTTGGTTCTTACATCTACAAGAATTGCAGAACCATCAGCTTTAAGGCTCTCGAAAATTTCCGTTACGCTTCGATCACCTGCATAGGACTCATGCATAGATACTTCCATTTACTAACCTAGACGCATTACGTTTGCTCACCCAAATGAGTAAGCCACTATAAAAAGACTCAAAATCGAAATTCAAGAAAGATCAGAAGGAAAAGCAACAATAGCAGCAAAATGACGCAACAACTCTAGTAGTCTAAATTGCAATTACTATAAAATGCAACGCCTAGACTTTACGCCATCTGACCAGCTTTGCCCGATCCTGGTTCGATTCTTCTAACTTGTATGCTGGGATCGGGTAGCAACCCGACTTCTTCTTGACCATACACAGCCGATTTTGGTCCCGCAATAGCGGAAAGTTTACAAAACGCAAATGCCCTTTCTATGACGCAAGGTCAAGCTCATATGTCGTCAACGGCTAAGTTCGGCAAAAAGCAGTGAACTCAACAACTTTCTCGATATGCGCTTGGTTAATGGTGGGCGCGGGAAGCGAATAAAAAAAAATTATCCGGCCATCTCTTGACTCACCAAGAATCTGCTTATTTCAACTGTGACAATTTTAACCTAGAGCCAAGTCATTGTTTTTTAGGTATTTTCCTTGACAGGCTCCGAGACTAGTCCACAGGCTATCCGCCGTGAAAATGCCCCAGTTTTATCCTAGGGTAAGCTTATCCAGCTAACAAAAAAGCCCGGCCATACGACCGGGCTCTTTTAGTCCAAATAAATTGGATTAGGCGCCGAGTGCCTTAATGCGGGCATTCATGCGGGATACTTTGCGAGACGCAGTGTTCGCATGCATAACGCCTTTAGCAGATGCACGCATGATCTCAGGCTGTGCAACTTTGAATGCTTCGTTAGCAGCTGTCTGGTCACCCGCGACAATTGCTTCTTCCACTTTACGAACGTAAGTACGTACGCGGCTACGGCGAGCCTTATTAGTGGCCGTCTGGCGAGCAATTTTACGTG
Source organism: Pseudovibrio sp. Ad26 (assembly GCF_001623285.1). Taxonomy (NCBI): domain Bacteria; kingdom Pseudomonadati; phylum Pseudomonadota; class Alphaproteobacteria; order Hyphomicrobiales; family Stappiaceae; genus Pseudovibrio; species Pseudovibrio sp. Ad26. The sequence goes on along the minus strand of NZ_LMCE01000008.1, from coordinate 71,666 downwards.
CCGCCTTCTTGGCCGAAGGAGTGTTGGCCATGGGCTCTGTCCTGATCTGTCAGTAAGAACTGTTTTCAAATCGCGAACGAGACCGCCCAAAGCCGCCCCGATCAAACGAATTCAGTGGCGAACAAAATCCGCCTCTGGTTGTGGAGCGCTTATAGTTGGGAGTCTTAGCCTCGTCAACGAAAAAAGGTGTAGACCTGCCTAAAAACGGCTTATCCGTCTTCGAATTCAGGTTTTCTCTTTTCAATGAACGCCTTCATACCTTCTTTTTGATCGCTGGTTGCAAACATAGAATGGAACAAGCGACGCTCAAAACGAATGCCTTCAGCAAGTGTTACTTCGTAAGAACGGTTTACACTTTCCTTCGTCATCATAACAATTGGAGTCGAGAAACTTGCAATCTTTTCAGCAGCTTTGATTGCTTCAGCAACCAGGTCTTCATTTGCAATAACGCGGGAAACCAGACCGGCACGTTCAGCCTCTGCAGCATCCATCATACGGCCTGTCAAGCACATTTCCATTGCTTTTGACTTGCCAACAAGCCTTGTTAATCTCTGTGTACCACCTGCACCTGGCATAACGCCAAGTTTGATCTCTGGCTGACCGAATTGCGCAGATTCTGCCGCCAGAATGAAATCACACATCATGGCAAGCTCACATCCACCGCCCAGCGCGAAGCCTGCGACGGCTGCGATGATCGGCTTACGCTTTTGTGCGATCTGATCCCAGCTGGTGATGAAGTCCATCAGATAGGTCTGCGGATAGTCGTATTCTGCCATCACTTTAATGTCAGCGCCCGCCGCGAAGGCTTTCTCGGAGCCGGTGATGACTGTCGCGCCAATTTCAGGGTCACGATCAAATACGTTCAGTGCTTCATCAAGCTCAGCGATCAGATCGCTGTTCAGTGCATTCAATACTTTCGGGCGATTTAGCGTAATCAGGCCAATCTTGCCGCGTGTCTCAACCAGAATATTCTCGTAGGACATATGTCCCTCCCAATAAATTAACTTGGATTTCTGCCCTAACATTGAAGAGTGATGGCTTAGCGGCAAGGTATCCGTTTGTCTTAGTTCTATCAGGCGTCGGTGTTTGCCCGCTCTGGAAACAGTGCTGCGAGCCCTTCTTTACTTGCTGCGCAGACGCCGCGCTCTGTGATCAGGGCGGTGACGTATTTTGATGGCGTCACATCAAACGCGAAGTTGGACAAGGAGGTCTCTGGTGGGCAAATGCGCACCTTCTCGACCTTACCATCCGCGTTTTCGCCTGAGATCCACGCGACCTCTTCACCGCCACGCTCTTCGATCGGAATTTCCTTCAGGCCATCCGCGACAGTCCAGTCGATGGTTGACGAAGGCAAAGCCACAAAGAATGGGACACTGTTGTCATGCGCAGCCAGCGCTTTAAGGTAGGTGCCGATTTTGTTGCAGACATCGCCGTGTGCGGTGGTTCTGTCTGTTCCCACGATGCAAAGGTCCACCATGCCGTGCTGCATGAGGTGCCCGCCTGCATTATCGACCAGCAACGTGTGAGGAACGCCGTGCTCGCCCAGCTCCCATGCGGTCAGGCCTGCGCCCTGATTGCGCGGGCGGGTTTCGTCGACCCAGATATGGACCTTGATGCCTTTGTTGTGGGCCTGATAGATCGGAGAGGTGGCTGTTCCCCAGTCCACGGTCGCCAGCCAGCCCGCATTGCAGTGGGTCAGGATATTGATGGTCTCGCCCGGGCTCTTTTGCGCGGCGATCTCTTCAATCAGCTTAAGGCCGTGCTTGCCGATGGATTCGTTGCAGGCCACATCTTCATCAGAAATCTCGACGGCCCGCTTCCATGCAGCTGCCGCTCTTTGCTCCAATGGCAGCTCTGAGAGCAGGCTTTGCATGTCATTCAACGCCCAGCGCAGGTTGATTGCGGTGGGGCGGGTTGCATGGAGCACCTGCCACGCATTGCTTAGTGCTGCGTCGCTTGGGTCCCGCGCCATTTCCAGTGCAACACCAAAGGCAGCTGTTGCGCCAATCAGTGGGGCGCCTCGAACCCACATATCCTTGATGGAAACTGCTGCATCTTCCAGATTGCGCAGTTCAACCTCGACAAAACGATGGGGGAGGCAGGTCTGGTCGATGATCCCGACAGACTTTCCAGCTTCCAGCGGCCAAATGGAACGGTATGCTTTACCATGAACCTTCATCGCGACGTCTCCTACCCATGTATGCGGTTTGTGCGTCAGATTATCGGATTTTTCCGTGGCTCCATCTGCATTTTATCGCGTCCGGTTTCTTTTCCTCATAAAGTTCTGCAGTCCTCAGTTTCCGCATGGTCCAATTAGATGAAAGCCTTTCATCTCCTCTTTAACCATACTGCGCTACCCTGACTCTCTTACGTCAGTTTACACATAACTTTGCCGGGTTGATGAAAGAGGCTTCCGATGGCTCCGCTGGACACTGAAATTCGCGTTATGGATGAAGATGGCATTCTGACCATGCTGGATTGGGCCGCCCAAGAGGGGTGGAATCCAGGTGAAGATGATGCACCATCCTATTATGCAGCGGATCCCGGTGGTTTTCTTGGCTGCTATCTAAACAATCAGCTGGTCTCAATGGTGTCTGCCGTTCAATACGGTGAGGCTTATGGCTTCCTTGGCTTTTACATCTGTCATCCGGAGTTTCGCAGGCAAGGCCTTGGGGCCGTTATATGGAATGCCGCCATGAAACGGCTGGAAGGGCGGACGATTGGCCTTGATGGTGTAGTGGAAGAACAAGACAATTACGCGAAGTCCGGCTTCAAGCTCGTTCATCAGAATATGCGTTACAGCGGCCTGTCTGATGTCACCATGCCTATGGATCAGCGTATTTCCATCATTGGCAAGGGCATTTTGCCGAGCATCATAAAATATGACCGCAACTACTTTCCTGCAGAGCGCTCAGCTTTTCTGGAACGATGGATGGAGCCAATGAACCCAATGCGCCGGGGCCTTTATCTGGTTGAAGAGGGGATTGTGCGCGGCTACGGCGTTATTCGCGCGGCCCGTGATGGATACCGCATTGGCCCAATGGTCGCTGAAACGCCTGAGGGCGCCGATCTTCTGTTCCGCGCTCTTGCTGGTAGTGCAAAGGGGCAGATGATCAACATTGACCTGCCTTTGCCTAACGAGCAAGCCGTGGAGCTGGCAGAGCGCTATGACCTATCACCCGTGTTCGCTACCGCCAGAATGTATAAGGGCCAAGATCCCAACCTCCCCCTCGACAAGATCTACAGCTTTGCGAGTTATGAGCTGGGGTAGCCCTAGCCACCAGTTTGAAGGCATAATGCCACTCATGGTTTTCCCTTTTCACTTTGCAGTTTTTAAAGGATTACTTCGTGGCTGATCCTAAAGAGCAATCAGACAGTATCATCCATTTTCTGCGATATGCAGAAGAAGTTGGCGCCATTGCCAACAATGGTCTCCTCTTTTCAAAAGACAAGTTTGATATTGAACGCTATGAGCGGCTCAAAAGTATCTCCGGTGAGATGATGAGCCTTGCCTCTGGCCTGCCAAACAATGAGATAGCAGAGTGGCTCGCTGTTGATACCTACTATGCAACACCGAAGATGGATGTTCGCGGCCTCATTATGCAGGAGAGTGAAATACTCTTCGTACAGGAACGGAGCGATGCGCGATGGACGCTTCCCGGAGGGTGGTGCGAAGTCAATGAATCCCCCAAAGAAGCTATTGAGAAAGAGGTATTTGAGGAGACAGGGCTAGAGGTTCAAGCCACCCGGTTGCTTGCCTTATTTGATAAGCACAAGCACGATCATCCGCCTCAGGTACCGCATTCATATAAATGCTTTTTTCTCTGTGAGGTTGTTGGTGGTTCACTGGAACAGAGCACCACTGAAACCAGCGCAGTCGAATTTATTTCAATGACGGAACTCCCTCCACTTTCCACGCATCGCGTCACAAAAGAACAGGTTCGCCGCATTTACTCACTTGCTATGGACCCCGATCATCCGACTATCTTTGATTAGGCTAAAGGTGACACCTTCGATCTTTCAGATGCACTCAAGCAAATCTGGTAGGTGTTCAATTTCATGGTCTGCGTTCATCGACCGCAAATAGTCGAAGTTATGGAAGAGGTTGTTCGATATTGGTGCAAACAGGCACGTACGACAGCCTAGAGCTTTACCTGCCCAAATATCTACATGAGAGTCGCCAATGACCAATGTCCTACTGGCATCTGCTCCCATCCGATCCAACGCTTCTTCAAAGGGGCGGGTATCTGGCTTGTGTCCGTAACCGTCATCTCCCGCAACCGTCGTCTGGAAAAAGTCCGAGAGGCCATGCACTTCAGTTCCACTTGTGAGAAGACGGCGTGAGCTTGAGCTGACAAGGCTTGTTGGAACTTTTTCATCCTTCAGCGTTGAAAGGGTCTTGATTGCTCCCTCATAAAGCTCAACTTCTTGCAATGCCTGCAGAACGTACTTCCGCGTTTCCTCGGCGATCTCGTGAAACCCTATATGAGGATGCTTGTCTGGCACTTTATGGTGATCATGAAAGAATTCTGCGACGATTTCTTTAGGTTGGAAGGTGAAGTTACGCAGCTCTAAAGCGCGTTGATATCCGTCGAGCCACACATCCAAAGTTCTGGCTAAGGTGCCATCCCAATCAAAAATAACGTTTTGAATATTCAATATTGCAGCTTTCTAAAAATAGGCACGATCAAATTATGCCTCATGCTTTGATCTTTCAATGATGGGCGGAGTGACTCACGAATAAGTCAAAGCTCGGTCAATCCACCAAGGGGGCATAGATTTAAACCATCACTTAATACGCCGACCCTAGGGTATAATTTGTGTTCCGAAAAGTGAGGTTGGTTTTGCAGAATCTCAGAATAAAACAACTTGATAAACGCGATCTTGGCACCATCCTGAATTGGGCAGCCAATGAAGGCTGGAACCCTGGCTTTGATGATGCTGACGCTTTTTACTCAGCAGATACTTCCGGCTTCTTCGGGTGCTTTGATGAAGATCGTCCAATCTCATTCATTTCCGGGGTCAAGTATGGCAAGGATTTCGGTTTTGTAGGACTTTACATTTGCGATCCGGAACTGCGGGGCAAGGGATACGGGAAGTTGGTGTGGGACCACTGCATCAAGTCCTTACATGGGCGTACGATGGGGCTGGACGGGGTTATTGAGCAGCAGGACAATTATGCGCGCTCCGGCTTTGAAACTGCCTACAGGTATATCCGATATGCTGGGATTTCTGCTGTGACATCAACCGATGACAAACGCATCAAGCGCATCGATGAAAGCACGTTACCCAGTCTCATCGAGTATGATCATAAGTTTTTCCCGCCTCAGCGTACCCCTTTCCTTACTAAGTGGCTGGATCCTGCCTCTCAGCATCGCTCTACCTTCTGTTACACAGAGGATGGTGCGGTCAAAGGATATGGCACAATTCGGACTGGGCATGATGCTTACAGAGTTGGGCCTCTGTTTGCAGATGATGAGCGTATCGCGGATTCCTTATTTCAAGCACTTATCGGAACGGTGCATGGTAAGGAAGTTCACTTGGATCTACCTGAGCCCAATGCTCATGCGCTTTCCCTCGCAGAGCAAGATCAGATGGAACCTGTATTTGAGACTGCGCGAATGTACAAAGGGACTGCGCCCACTTTTCCACTCGGCAACATCTATGGAGTGACAACACTGGAACTCGGCTAAATCGAGCGCTTACTGCGGCAACAACGTCTCGCGGTCTAACTGCTGTTCGTGGGCTTCTTCCTGGAGCCATGCTTTGAAGGATTTTACGACTGGGCGCAGGGTTCGGTTTTCCGGATAGACGAAGTGGTAGGCGGAGGAGAGTTTCAGGCTGATGTCGAACAGGCGGACTAGTGTTCCTGCGGCGAGTTCTTCTTCGATAAAGAACTTCGGTACCAGTGCCACGCCCAAGCCGGAGGCGGCAGCCTGTGAGATCATGGTGAACTGATCGAAGCGCGGGCCCTGAAAGGCGCCATCTGTTTCTACACCTGCCAGAGAGAACCATTTTTGCCATGCATCTGGCCGTGTTGACTGGTGCAGGCGCATAACGTCGATCAGATCTTCCGGCGTGCGCAGACTGTGTCTGTCGCGGAATGCTCTGGAGGCGACTGGAATGACTTCTTCCTGAAACAGTGGCTCTGCGATGGCTCCTGCCCAGACAGGTTCTCCGTAATGGATCGCTCCATCAAACGGTTCTACCGAGAAATCGAAGGGGCGCAGTCTGACGGAGAGGTTGAAGCTGGCTTCCGGGTAACGCTCATGGAAACGGGGGAGGCGACGGGCGAGCCAACGGGTGCCAAAGGTTGGGAGGACGGCGACATTGAGCACATCCTCACTGCCGGCAAAGGACATCACCTGACGGGTCGCGCTGGTCATCTTTTCCAGTGTGCCGCGGATGTCATGCAGGTAGATACGCCCGGCATCCGTCAGAACAATGCGCTGGCGAATCCGTTTGAACAATTCAACACCCAAGCGACCTTCCAAAAGGCGCACCTGTTTGCTGACTGCGCCTTGCGTCAGGAACAATTCTTCAGCTGCACGCGTGAAACTGCCGTGCCGCGCTGCGCTTTCGAATGCGATCAAACAGTCTATCGGGGGGATAAAACCACGCTTCATCCTGACCTCTCATGATGCCGTGAACAGCTCGAAACTCCTGAAATCGCGAGGTTAAGCACACCCAACACGATTAAATTTCGTTCTATCTGGCATCATCTCCTTCTTAAAACAGAATCTCAAATAGGCCGATACCCATTATTATCCTACTGATTTTAAGCAGTTTTCTCACTAGCGCAAGATCCAAGCGAAATTATCAGTCATTCCATATGCGAATGAATAATGGAAAAGACGTAGCTTTTACCCGTGAACAGGACAAGAGAAACTCTGCTCAAATTTCGAACTGACTGTTTCTCACTCTTTGGGGGCTTCAATGACCGTAGGTCTGGATACCGCGCAATTCGCAAAAGAAACAATTGAACTCATGGAGCGTATGGGTGTTGCCCGCGCTGCTTTGGAAGGTGGCACACTTGCTGCGACTTCTCCAAACTCCGGTGAAACACTGGCGATGATCAAAGAAGACAGCGCCGCGGAAACCACCGCTGCGATTGGTCGTGCTCACGATGCTTTCAAAGAGTGGCGCAAGCTGCCTGCACCTCGTCGTGGAGAGCTGGTTCGCCTGCTGGGTGAAGAGCTTCGCACTTATAAAGATGACCTTGGCAAGCTGGTGAGCCTAGAAGCAGGCAAGATCACCTCTGAAGGTCTGGGTGAAGTTCAGGAAATGATCGACATCTGCGATTTTGCAGTTGGGCTTTCGCGTCAGCTGTACGGTCTGACCATCGCGACCGAGCGTCCGGGTCACCGTATGATGGAAACCTGGCACTCATCCGGTGTTATTGGTGTGATCTCCGCGTTCAACTTCCCAGTCGCGGTCTGGTCCTGGAACGCAGCACTGGCATTTGTTTGTGGTGACTCCGTTGTTTGGAAGCCATCTGAGAAATCTCCTCTGACAGCAATGGCGTGTGCTGCGCTGTTTGAGCGTGCGGTTGCCAAGTTTGGTGATGATGCGCCGAAGGGCTTGCTGGAAGTTATTGTAGGTGGTCGTGAAATCGGTGAGACGCTGGTCGACGACAAGCGCGTGCCTGTTATCTCCGCAACCGGTTCCACTCGCATGGGTCGTCAGGTTGGTCCACGTGTTGCACAGCGCTTCGGCAAGTCCATCCTTGAGCTGGGCGGCAACAACGCAGCGATCGTGACCCCATCTGCTGATCTGGACCTGACCCTGCGCGGCGTGGCCTTCTCTGCAATGGGTACTTGCGGTCAGCGTTGTACTACTCTTCGCCGTCTGATCACACATGACAGCGTTTATGATGCGCTGATCCCACGTCTTATCAAGGCGTATGCCTCTGTGAAGATCGGCATTCCGACCGAAGAAGGCACGCTGATCGGTCCGCTCATCGACAAAGACGCTTATGACAACATGCAGAAGTCTCTGGAAGCTGCGAGGGCAGCTGGCGGCACCGTGCATGGTGGCCAGCGCGTGATGGCGGACGAGTATCCGGATGCCTATTACGTTCAGCCTGCTGTTGTTGAAATGCCTGGTCAGGTTGGCCCTGTGCTGGAAGAGACTTTTGCTCCGATCCTCTACGTCGTTCGCTACAGCGACTTTGATGAAGCGATTGAAATTCAGAACGGTGTTGGTGCTGGCCTGTCTTCGTCCGTCTTCACCAAAGACATGGGTGAAGCTGAAACCTTCGTTTCTGTTGTTGGCTCTGATTGCGGCATTGCAAACGTCAATATTGGCCCATCCGGTGCTGAAATTGGCGGCGCATTCGGTGGTGAAAAAGAAACTGGTGGTGGCCGTGAAGCTGGCTCTGATGCCTGGAAGGCATACATGCGCCGCGCGACCAATACCATCAACTACTCTGGCGCTCTTCCATTGGCGCAGGGTGTGAAGTTTGACGTTGAATAAGGAATTTTGAGCATGAGTAGTGATCCAACCGGCGGAGGCGTCTTCAATTGGGAAGACCCGTTCCTCATGCGCGACCAGTTGAATGAAGACGAAGTCCTCATCATGGAAAGCGCGCGTGCCTACGCTCAGGAAAAGCTTCTGCCACGTGTGATGGAAGCCTACCGCGAAGAGAAGACTGACCGCTCCATCTTTAACGAGATGGGCGAGCAGGGCCTGCTTGGTGTGACACTTCCAGAGCAATACGGTGGTTCAGGTGCGTCTTACGTGGCTTACGGCCTCGTTGCCCGCGAAGTTGAGCGTGTGGACAGTGGCTACCGCTCCATGATGAGTGTGCAGTCCTCGTTGGTGATGTACCCAATCTACGCCTACGGCTCTGAAGAGCAGCGCATGAAATATCTGCCGAAGCTTGCTTCTGGTGAATACGTTGGCTGTTTTGGTCTGACCGAGCCGGATGCAGGATCTGACCCGGCTGGCATGCGCACCCGCGCTGTGAAGACCGAGAGCGGATACCGCATCACGGGTTCCAAGATGTGGATTTCCAACTCTCCAATCGCAGACGTGTTTGTGGTTTGGGCGAAGTCTGAAGCGCATGACAACCAGATCCGCGGTTTCGTTCTTGAAAAGGGTATGGAAGGTCTTTCTGCCCCTAAGATCGAGGGCAAACTGTCTCTGCGTGCTTCCATCACCGGTGAAATCGTGATGGACAACGTTGAAGTGGGTGAAGATGCGCTGTTGCCTAACGTTTCTGGCCTGAAAGGTCCGTTTGGCTGTCTGAACCGCGCTCGCTACGGCATCTCCTGGGGTGCGCTGGGCGCTGCGGAAGATTGCTGGATGCGTGCTCGTCAGTACGGCATGGACCGCAAGCAGTTCAACCGTCCTCTGGCACAGACACAGCTGTTCCAGAAGAAGCTGGCAGACATGCAGACCGAGATTACTCTCGGCCTTCAGGCTTCCCTACGTGTTGGTCGTCTGTTTGACGAAGGTCGCGTTGCTCCTGAGATGATTTCCATTGTGAAGCGCAACAACTGCGGCAAGGCGCTGGATATTGCGCGTCAGGCACGTGACATGCACGGCGGTAACGGTATCTCTGAGGAATTCATGGTGATGCGCCATGCTCAGAACCTTGAGACCGTCAACACTTATGAAGGTACGCATGACGTTCACGCCCTTATTCTGGGTCGTGCGCAGACTGGCCTTCAGGCTTTCTTTTAAGCCCTGATCAGCATCGTAGTCTCATGAAAGTGCTGGGAGGCCTTTTTTGAGATTACGCTTGATGCTCTTGGGAGGCGTTTCGCCTCCCTTTTAGACCGGCGCTCGCAAATACCCGCCTAATTGTTTCGGGCGTCGGTTCTTACCTTTTCCATTTCTCAGTATTCAGGTGTGACTATGGCGATAGCTTCAGTGGATGTTGCTATTATTGGGGGGGCTGTCATCGGGTCATCGGTGGCGTACCATCTTGCACAACGCGACGACTTCAAGGGTAGCATTGCGGTCTTTGAGAAAGACCCGTCTTACCAACATTGCGCTTCGGCGCTTTCTGCCGCTTCTATTCGCCAACAGTTCTCCTCTGCCGTGAACATCGACATTTCGCTCTATGGCATCGATTTCTTGCGCGATATTGGCAGTCTTCTGGAAGTTGACGGCGAGCAGCCACGCATTGACTTGGTTGAGGGCGGTTATCTTTTTCTCGCAACGCCAGACAAGCGCAGCATTTTGGAAGAGAACCACGCGCTTCAACAAAAGATGGGTGCGGACATTGGGTTTTTGGATACTGATGCGCTGAAAGCCAAATTTCCGTGGCTCAACGTCTCTGATCTTTCTGCTGGCTGTCATGGTCTTTCTGGTGAAGGCTGGTTTGACGGCTATGGCCTGATGCAGGCTTTCCGCCGCAAAGCGCGCTCCCTGAACGTGCCTTATGAGCCGTATCAAGTGGTTCATCTTGAAAAGATCATGGGAGGCAGCTGGATTTTGACGCTCTCCAACGGAGAGCAGGTGGAAGCTGGTGTTGTGGTGAATGCTGCAGGCGCGTCAGGTGGTACTCAGATTTGCATGGAAGCAGGTTTTGAAGCGCCTGTGCACTCCAAAAAGCGCATGATTTTCACCTTTGAATGCCGCGATGAGGTTTCAGGTCTGCCGTTGCTGGTTGATCCGAATGGCACCTATGTGCGCCCTGAAGGGACAGGCTTTATCTGCGGCAGCTCACCGGATGAAGAGCAAGATCCGGATTCCTTCGACTATGATGTCGATTATTCCTTCTTTGAGGAACACCTTTGGCCAACACTCGCCAACCGTATTCCTGCATTTGAAGCCATCAAACCCGGCGCCGCATGGGCAGGCCATTATGATGTGAACCTGTTCGATCACAACGCATTTACCGGTCCAGTGCCCGGCATTGAAGACTTTTACATCGCGCTGGGCTTCTCCGGTCACGGCCTTCAGCAAAGCCCGGCGGTGGGACGCGGCCTTGCCGAACATATCGTAACAGGCCGCTATGAAACGCTGGACCTTTCCGAGCTTGGTGTTGAGCGCCTGACCGCAAACAATCCGCTGATTGAGCGGAATGTGGTTTAAGAAGAGCGGCCTACTGAGGTGGGCCGCTTAATCTGGCTCGGTTTTTGATGATCAGGTCGGCGAGGAAGTCTGCCATGACGCGCATTCGGGGGGAATGGGCGAGATCAGAGTGCATGACCAGATAGATTTGTTGATCAACGCCGATGTTGGCTTCCATGCAGACAAGCCCGGCTTCTGCTGCAAGAAAATGCGGAAGAACCGCCAGACCGAGCCCGGCTTTGGCAGCGACCACTTGCGTCGCGAGTGATGAGGTTAAAACTGCGGGTTCACGGCCTTTTAAAGCGCGTCGAATCCATTGTGCTGCGGCAAGGTGAGCCTGCGCTTCACTCCAGGATATACAGTCGTCGTTCTCATAGCTCTCAGGCTTTTCAAGTTCTGTCCGCTTGAGCAGATATTCTTTGCTTGCATAAAGGCCGAAGCCAAGTGTTCCCAAGCGGCGAAGTGTTACGTGGCCGCTTTCCGGTTTCACCATCCGTATGGCGAGGTCTGCATCACGGCGGTGCAGGTTCACTGAGCTTACGTCGGTTAGAATTTCGATATGCAGATCTGGATAGCTGGTGCGCAGCTCGGGCAGTGCAGGCAAAATCAAATGAGTGGCGAGATTTTCTGCTGTGGCGAGGCGCAATTTTCCGGAAATGCCTGCCTGAGCCTTTGCGCCGGAGGAAAATGCGGCGGCTGCGGCTTCCAGCGCCTCTGCTTTTGCCAGCAGCTCACGGCCATCCTCCGTGAGCTGGTAGCCGGACTGGTGCCTGACGAACAAAGGGATTTTCAGCGTTTCTTCGAGACGATCAATCTTTCTCGACAGCGTCGCCACGCCGATATGCAGGTGTTGAGCAGCCGCGCTGAGTGTTCCTGTTCTGGCGACAGCCAGAAAGGCTTTGGTGTCATCCCATACAAGGTCGCGCAGAACTTCATTTCCAAATTCGGAAATCAGCTTTCCATTTCTACTCGTATTTTCCATTTTTGAAACATGGCAAGTATTCAGCAGCAACACAAGGAAGCTTCTGATGAAAACGCGCCAACTTGGATCTAAACTTAACGTCTCAGCACTTGGTCTGGGCTGCATGGGGATGAGTGAGTTTTATGGCTCACACGATGACAGCGTGTCCTTGGGTGTGATGGCACGAGCCGTTGAACTGGGCATAGATTTCTTTGATACGGCAGACATGTATGGCCCTCATCACAATGAGGAGTTGATTGGTCGTTTTTTGAAGGAAACAAAAGCACCTCTCAAAATCGCAACGAAATTCGGCATCAATCGGAAACCCGGCGAATACAAGCGGACAATCGATAACAGCAGGCAATACGCACGGCAGGCCTGTGAATCTTCTCTGAAGCGCTTGGGCGTTGATTACATTGACCTTTACTACGTTCATCGCGTTAACCCGGAGCAACCCGTTGAGGATGTCATGGGCGAGCTTTCGCGGTTGGTTGATGAAGGAAAGATCGGCAATATCGGGCTTTGTGAGATCAACGAGACAACACTGCGCCGGGCGCATGCGGTTCATCCAATTGCAGCTGTACAGACAGAATACTCGCTGTGGTCCCGTGATGTCGAAAGCGCAATCCTGCCTGCATGCCGTGAGCTTGGTATTGGATTTGTCCCTTATTCCCCGCTGGGACGAGGGTTTTTGACGGGCAGTTTCAACTCGAAAACGGAGTTTGAAGAGGGCGATTTTCGCGCCAATCTGCCTAGATTTTCCAAAGAGGCCTTGCTCATCAATGAGGGCATCGCGAAAGTGATAACAAAGGCCGCACACCAGAAGAAATGCACACCTGCGCAGCTCTCCCTTGCCTGGTTGCTGGCAAAGGGAAACGATATCGTGCCAATTCCGGGTACGAAGAGACTGAAGTATCTGGAAGAAAACGCTGCAGCACCTGAGATTGAGTTGACCGCTGAAGAGGGACTTGCACTGGACGCTGAGATTGCTCGCATACCTGTTGTGGGTGAACGGTATACGCCTGAGGGTATGAAAGGCCTCAATGCGTAAGCAGCTGCGTGACCTATAAAAACTTATCCCCCTCACAGTTTTCTCCCATATTCTGAGAGACATGCCCACGCAACGGGCTGCTGGCGGACCGTCCGTCAGTGAGGCGTGGGTTGGGTGGGGCTATCAGAAGAGGTAACGCATCTTTCTGGTGGTCCGGTGAACCGAACTTCAAACGTGACCGCATGGTTTGAGGGGAAGGGCCCAAGTTTGTAGGGTATCACGCGGCGACAAGTGCAAATGTACCGGCAGTAAAACCTGCTTTTACAGATGCGTTTGTCAAAGACGGAGGAACTGTTTGGGCATGGAAACGTGTCTGGATAAGCCATTGTCTTTCCGGGAAACCGGCTATCGTGCCTTACAGGCAAAGAGGCGACGTTGTTCATTACAAGAAAGCCCGGGCGAGGCGAGCAGCCACTGCCGAAGACTCATATTTAAACAAGTAGCGCAGGCACTGCCTGCTCGCCTTGCTCATCCCAAGTTTGGGAACCTTAGCTTCAACACTGCATGGGCTGCCATGCGGTGCCTTTGGTGCATTTTTTGTTGTTCCAGTGCCATTCAGAACAGCATCCGACAGAGACCGTATTGGCAACTCGCTCACCCAGTTCTGGGGCAAGATTGTCGACTGGTTTCCGCTAAGGTCCTGTTACAAAACAAAGTGTAACAGGACCTGATGCAAGGTACAGAAGAAGAGAAGTGCTGACTTAGCTTAGCTCTCCTTGTCCTTCTTCTTCATCGCCTTTTCGAGGGCATTGACGGTGGTTCTAAGCACCTGAATACGAGCGTAGCGCTTGTCTTCGGAAGAGATCAACGTCCATGGCGCATAGCGGGTGGAGGTGCGGTCCACCATGTCACCAGCTGCGATGGCGTATTCGTTCCATTTGAGGCGATTGCGCCAGTCTTCCTCGGTGATTTTGTAGTTCTTGTAGGCGGTTTCTTCGCGGGCTTTGAAGCGGCGCAGTTGTTCTTCTTCCGAGATCGCGAGCCAGAACTTGCAGAGGACGAAGCCGGAATCTGTCAGCTCTTTTTCGAAGGCGTTGATTTCGTTGTAAGCGCGCATCCAGTCGGCCTCAGAACAGAAGCCTTCGACGCGCTCAACAAGAACCCGCTCGTACCAGGAGCGATCAAAGATGGCGCTGTGGCCCTTTTTCGGCAGGCGGCGCCAGAAACGCCAGAGGTACGGGTGCAGCTTTTCTTCGACGGAAGGGGCTGCGATTGGGTGCACCTTGTAGTTTCGCGGGTCCATGGAGCGGGTGAGGCGGCGGATTGAACCACCCTTGCCAGCAGCATCGTTGCCCTGGAAGACGGAGATTAAACCGAACTTTTTGAAACGCTTGCGGTCTGTCAGGTACGCCATTTTGTCCTGAAGCTCTTCAAGCTCTGCCTTGTAGTCTTCTTTGGAGATGGTTGCTGTCAGGTCTATCGCATCCACGGCGTTGGCCTGCGACAGGGTCGTGACCACAGCCGGAGCTGAAACCGGATTGCCGTTGCCGCTTTCCAGCTTCTTCTTCATGGATTGTGCGATGGTTTCGGCCAGCGCGAGATCGCGAACATCCGGATCCTGAGAGGGGATTACAAACCAAGGGGCATAGCCGGTGCTGGTTTGCAGGGATGCCTTTTCGCCAGCCGTCTGAGCGGCGCGATAGTGCTCCGAGCCAGACCATTCCTCAATGAAGTTGCGGCCTTTTTTGCCTTTGGCTTCGATGTCATGCAGGCGTTCCTGCTGCTCTGCCTTTGGAAGAGTGAACCAGAACTTGAGAAGGAGAATGTTCTCGTAGGCCAACATTTTTTCAAAGCGGTTGATGGCTGACAGCTGGCGCTCCAGCTCTGCGTCATCAATCTTGCCCATAACGGCATCACGCAAAGGTTCCTGATACCAGGAGCCAAACACAATGGAGGTTTCGCCCCGTGCAGGTAGATCACGCCAGTAGCGCCAGTAGTTTGGCCGGGCGCTTTCAGACTCGCTACGCTCTTCATGGTAGGCGTTGCAGAACAGATAACGGGTATCCATCCACTCATACAAACGGGAGATCGCCGCGCCTTTACCCGAGCCGTCTACGCCAGCGAGCAAAATGATCGTTGCAAAAGCTTTGTTCTCTCTCAGCTTGTGCTGAACTTCCAACAATTCCTCACGGAGTTCAGGCAGTCTTTTTTGAAGCAGTTCTTTGCTAACTGTCTGAGGAATGTTTGCAGACTGAAACATGCAAGTGACCTTCGCATCTGGGGCATGGCGTAAAATGTTATTTTTGCTCATTCGGCTTTGGTGCCAAGAATAGCCATTCTGTATTATTGCTTAAAGAGCTAAACGATGTTTTTCGTCACCAGAATTAACGTATGGGTCTGATTAGTGGGACTATTATGCTTTTTGAAGGGATTAGGGCTTGTTATTTCCCTTTCAAAGCGCCAGATGCCTGCATATAAATGTAACAGAATGCAGACCTTATTTTGGTCACCTTGGCACTATGTATACATTTCAAGCAGTCACCCAGCGATCTAAGTCATTTATGAAAGAGCTAGAGACTTTTCAGTGAACGTCGATTTCGTCACCACATTCCTCAACCACATTGTTGATTTCATTGCAGCAAACCCAGCGTTCGCTGGCCTTATCTGTTTTATCGTCGCAATGGGCGAAGCGCTCTTTCTGATTGGACTGGTGTTTCCAAGCACGGTTGTTCTTGTGGGCGCCGGAACGCTAATTGGCCTTGGCGAGCTGCCCTTTCTGAGCATCTTTTTATGGACAACCGCAGGCGCCGTAACCGGCGACGCGTTTTCCTATTGGTTTGGCTACTTTTACAAAGACAAAGTGCGCACCATCTGGCCATTAAGCCGGTATCCGGATTGGCTGCAGCGCGGTGAAGACTATTTTGCCAAACATGGCGGTAAGAGCATCTTCATTGGCCGTTTTGTGCCAGGTGTGAAGTCTGTGGTACCCGGAATTGCTGGTATGGCGGACATGAGTTTTGGCCGCTTTACGTTCTTCAACGTAACATCAGCCTTCGCATGGGCCGCAATCCATTTGATACCGGGTGTGATGGCAGGATCAGCTCTGTTTGCTATTGGTGAGTTCAATACGCGTCTGGCGATTATTCTTGGTGGCTTGCTGCTGGTTCTTTTGATTGCCGTGGCCCTGATCCGCTGGCTGATCATGTTTATTCTGCCAATCGTTGGCGGTTCTCATCAGGCAACAGTCAATTGGTTTGCCCGCCGTCCTGATCGTTTCAGCCAATGGGTTGCACGGACGTATGACCCTGAAAACCCACGTAGTGTGGGGATGCTGGTTTCTGCGTTCTTCCTGCTTGTCACGCTGCCCGGTTTCATCTGGTTTACAGGTGCCGTGGCGCCGGGAATGCCGATGGCGCGGGCTGATCTTGCGATCAGCAACTTCTTCCAGATCGCCCGGACACCGATCATCGATAAGGTCATGGTTATGATCACGATGATGGGCGATGGTCATGTCACTGCAACCGTGACGCTGGCTGTTGGGCTTTATCTGTTTGGGCGGAAGGCATGGCGCAGAGCGACAGGCTTTGTCATCGCGATTGTCAGCTCCTCTATCTTTGTGGTGATCACCAAGGCGCTGATTGGCCGCGATCGTCCGATTGAGCTGTACTCTGGAGCGGACGCATTTTCATTTCCATCCGGACACGCGACGATCAATACGGTTCTGATCGGGGTGATTGCGGTTTTGGTGGCTCATGATCGTTCCCGTCTGAGCAAGACGATCATCTATTCTGTGGCGGCAACCTTTGCGATCCTGATCGGGTTTTCACGAGTTTATCTCGGCGCGCACTGGCTTTCAGACGTGCTGGCTGGCCTCTTGTTTGGCTCCGGTACGGTCTTCTTCTTCTCATTTGTATTTGGGCATATTCACAACGAGAAAGTTGGCAGAACTGCACTGACGATCATTTCGCTGAGTGCACTGGCGATTGCTTCCGTCTGGCACATCAGCACAAATTACAAGACAACTGCTGAGGCTTATGAGCCGCGCAGTGAATCCGTTGTGATCCAAAAATCCAGCTGGCGCTTGCAGGACTGGCGTTTACTGCCTGCCAAGCGTGTATCCATTACGGGTGAACTGGAAGAGCCGATAACGCTGCAATGGTCCGGTACGCCGGAGCAGTTGGAAAAACAACTGACAGACCTGGGCTGGCGCAAGGCTCCGGAATGGTCTGTTCCAACGGCGACTGGATACTTGAAAGGCGAGACACCTGCTGGCGAACTGCCTCCGGTACCACACACCAATGCAGGCTTTCTGCCTGCGCTGACGATGGTTTATGAAAGCGATCAGGACCACAGACAGGTGTTTTGGCTCTGGGAAACCCGGTTCAAGCTCTCCGATGTGAGCGGAGAAATTTCCAATCTGTATATCGGCGGTGCGCTGGACGAAGAAACCGTCCGTCTGTTTGGTGAGTTTTCAGGTCTGAAGTCTGAAGATGAAATTCCAGTGGATCTTCACATGTTCAACCAGCTACCAAATGCAGAAGAGAAGCGCAGGTGGGATGGTAGCTCTGTGGTCATTGCGGGGCCTTAAAGCAGGCCCTGCTAGGCTTTTTCCTGAGGAGCGCAATACAGGCCGTAGAGAGTTTGCAGAACGGATTCCACTTCGGCACTTGCCAGAGAATAATAGATTGTCTGGGCGCTACGACGGGTGGAAACCAGATTGCTGGCACGCATCTTGGCAAGGTGTTGTGACAGCGCGGACTGACTAAGATTAACAGCTTCTGCAAGTTCACCTACAGTACATTCGCTCTGTACCAGTCGACACAACACCATCAAGCGCTTGGGATGCGCCATGTTAGCAAGAAGCCGCGAAGCTTCCTCAGCGTTTTCTTCTAAGTCTTCAAAATTTGCATCAATCAAAGCTCGAACCCTAATCTTTAATGTTATTAGCAGCAGGCCATTTATAGGATGTGGGCCATAAAAGCAGCGTCATTATTCTTGGTCCCCATACATAAAGAAGAACATGAAACATGCAAGTAGCTGGACTGCTCTAACCAAATTTGTCGTCCTTTTCTTGTCGGGACAACCAGAATATTATGCTCTCCTGCAATAATTCTAGCATAATGTGGCGGGTCTATGTTAATAGCCCGATCAAACCGAGCCTCAGAGGCTATTCCAGTAGAATTAATTGAAGCTGCCTGCTTTTGTGCTGGATTTCTCGAAGGCAAACTTCTTCAAGCTTGTTTTGTGCACATCCTAAATCGAAAAATGGTTTCTAGTTTTCCGGGCTGCGCAAAAAACACATGATGAAATCAGCAGAACCGGCTTCGGACACTCTGCCCATTCGAAAGATCACTTTTGACCGACTTCGACAAACTTGGCGTTGCAAAACCATTTCAGATCGCCCTGAAATCTAAAGGTTATGACGAGCCAACACCTATTCAGGAAAACGCTATTCCATACATTCTGGATGGCAAGGACCTGCTTGGTCTTGCTCAGACCGGAACGGGTAAAACCGCAGCTTTCGCAGTGCCGCTTCTTCAGCGCTTGCTTGAGAGCCGGTATCGCGCAGCGCCGAAGAGCGTGCGCAGCCTTATTCTGACGCCAACCCGCGAGCTGGCGGATCAGATTTCAAAGAACATCAAGGCCTATTCAGGCCGCACCAAAATGTACTCCAGCTGCGTTGTTGGCGGTGTGCCGTTTCCTCCGCAGTTCCGTGCTTTGCAGCGTGGTCTGGATGTGCTTGTGGCGACACCTGGCCGACTGCTCGACTTGCACCGCAAGAACGGCGTCAGCTTTGATGAGCTGGAGATTTTCGTTCTCGATGAAGCGGACCAGATGCTTGATCTCGGCTTTATCGCAGAGCTGGAAGAGATTGCTTATCTGCTGCCGGAAAAACGGCAGACACTGCTGTTCTCAGCAACTATGCCTGCAGAAATTCGTGAGTTTGCTGGTCGCTTCCTAAGCGATCCTGTTGAGGTGAGCACTGCGCCACCAGCAACAACAGTAGAAGCTGTTATCCAGAAGATCGCGCATCTGGAAGATAACGCCAAGTATCCTTTGCTGAAGACGCTGCTTGAAACGGAAGAGTGCGAGCGCGCTCTTGTGTTTACGCTCACCAAAAAAGGCAGTGCGCGGCTTGCTGCCCGGCTGAATGCAGACGGTGTACCAGCAGAAGCTATTCATGGCGACATGTCTCAGGCAGAACGCCAGAAGACGCTGGACAAGTTCAAAGGCGGTAAGCTGAAAACCCTTGTTGCGACTGATGTTGCAGCCCGCGGGATTGACGTTTCAGATATTTCGCATGTGATCAACTTTGACATGCCGAATGCGACCGAGAACTACGTGCACCGTATTGGCCGTACGGCGCGTGCGGGTAAGAGCGGAAACGCGATTACGTTCTGTTTGCCAGAAGATCGCGGTATGCTGCGTGCTGTTCAAAAGCTGATCGGCAAGAAGATTCCCGAGATGGATGGATACACCTTCTTCCCATCAGATCGCGAGCCGAAAAGCGCGCGTAGCAGTGCGCAATTGGCGGGCAAAAAACAGAAGCTTGGTGGGCAGCGTAAAGGCCCGGGCGGCAGCAAGTTCGCTCAAAAGCCAAAGGGCAAATCTTCTGCCAAGCCGGGTAAAAAAGCACCTCCACGTCGGTCGCCAAGCAAGTCATCTGACACGTCTTCAGCGCCTGCTTCCGGTGGTGGCGTTTATCTCAAGCGCAAGAAGCCTTAAGCCTCCGCTCAATGCAGAGTCTTACGACAGCGCCGAGTGTGTTTCACGGATTGGAAGTAAAGTTCCAATCCGGTGGTCGCAGCGGTGTGTTGCTGGTTGTTTTCTCTCAGGTCCGGATACCCTCTGGTAAATTCGGGCTGGAGCGCTTGTTTGCAAAGACGCAGCATTCCTGTGTTTTTCTGAATGATATCCAATCGCAGTGGTACCTTAGTGCTCAACAGGGCATTGACTGTGCGATTGACGAAGCGATTGCGCAAGAGAACCCGGAGCGCATCATCTATTACGGCGCATCCATGGGGGCTTATGGGGCGTTGGTGACTGGCCTGCGGCGTCAGGACGGTGAGATTTATGCGTTTTCACCGGAGCTGGAGCTGGGTGTGGTTGGCTCACAGAGCGCTGCATACCTGGCACCTTTTGCTCCTGATAAGGCAGATCTGCTGGGGCTTCTATCAGAGAGTATGAAGTATCCCGTTCACCTCTTCTTCGGGCTATTCGATTGGGTTGACACGAACGGATACCTTGCCGCGCAGCGATTGCCGCATTGTGCAAACCGGTTTTGTTATGGGGTTGCAGGGCCGCATGCGTTGCATGATCAGCTCTACTCTCTCAACATTATTCGCCAGCTGATCAAGACGTTTCAGCGTAATGTCTCTGAGCTGCTTTCGGCACGAGGGCTCCTTATTACGCCAAGCCTTGCTGACTGCGCGGAGTTTGTTGGTTTGGGGCAGGCGCTTGCAGAGAACGCTCCGATGTATCTGCCAGATGTATCGAGATCGCTCTCTGATAATCCGGGCTACGGGCTGCTAAGGGCAGAGCATTTTGCGTTGCAAGGAAAGCCCCAAAGGGGTGCTGAACTACTTCAGGAATGGGGCATTGCCTTGAAAGATGATGCCGTACTCAAGACGACACCAAAGCGTTGGCGCAAGAGCTTCTTGATCCGTGCAGCAGAGTTGTATTTGAGCTGCGCTGAGCGCCCGAAAGCTCAGGAAGCGCTTACTGACTGCGTAGCACAGTTTCCGATTGATGAGCGGATGCTGCATTTGGCAGCCGAGCTGGAATTCGTATTACCTGAAACCCTGTGAGGTTCTGATCTAATCTTGGATTGAAATTGTCTGGCAGCTTGATAGTATCACTAAGAACAAAGTGGGAACGACTTCATGGAATTTGTGAAAGGCTCAAATCGCGTTCAACTGGATGATCCACTGGTCGATGGTCGTCAGTCCGAGCGTGCTTTGAAAATCCAGCGTGGGGTACAGCGCTATTTGCGCGTGTTGGGTTACACGAGCTTGCCAGAAATCACATTGGCCTCGGGCCGAAGGGCGGATCTGGTGGTTATTGGCAAGAAGTCCGAGATTTGGATTATCGAGATCAAGTCATCCATTGAGGACTTCAAAGCAGACAACAAATGGCATGAATATCGCGATTATTGCGACCGACTGTTTTTCGCCACCAGCCCAGATGTTCCGCAAGAGATCTTTCCGGAAGAAACCGGCTTTATTCTGGCTGATGACTACATGGCAGAAATCATTCGCGAAGCACCGGAACACAAGCTCTCTGCTGCCACCCGTAAAGCGGTAATTTTACGATTTGCGCAGGCTGCAGCGAACAGACTGCACGATCTGACTGACCCGAACCAGAGAAACCTGCGCATTCCACCAAGAGGTGCTTTAAACCTCACATACTGACAACTGACCTTGAGGCTTTATTGCGCTGCTATCAAGCCTCAAGGTTGGCAGAGAGCAAAGACTATTTACTCATCTGCTTGGACAGTTCACAGGCCTACCTACCAACACTCAAATTGTGAGTTGAAGGCATCGGGTCTACGGAAGAATCTAACCCATTGTAACAGCTTATCTTTTAGAGCCGAAAACAGTTCTTGTTCAAACGTTGAACGATGTTTTGACACAGCGCGGTGCTAGCAAGCCAAGTAAACTTTGATGAAGTTCAGGTAAATTTTACTGCCAGATAAGCATGATGTGTTTTTAATTTTCGTTTATTCTCAATAAATCTCAATTTCATAAAATACCTTTATTCCAATTAAAGCTAAGAATAGTATTATGTTGCCATACTTCTACCTTTGCAACTTTCGACAGAGCAACACCCGAGAGGTTGCTTAATTGCATGATTACATTCAACTTACTGTCGCCCAGTCAGCATTGGATGTTAACAACCAGTCCAATCCTATAATGTAAGCCAAGTCTTACAGGAAGCCTGATGAAAAAGTAAACCAGCAACTTAAGAGTGCGTAGTCTGAGCCAATTGGAGCATATTGAACTTCAAAATGCCGATAGCCTCAGATAACTTCCCGACTGCAGAAAACTCAATAAACGAAGGCCGTCGTACTGGTGCTGCCCTAACTACACCCCGTCCGAAACCGATTAAGAACTTAACCAGATTAGAGTTTATAATTCGTGCTAAACTGCTTCATTTTGTGTGACCATTCAGAGCAGAGTAAAGTCATCAAGCAGGAACTGCATTATTGTATCGTTCCCGCTGACCCTCAAACCCGTCAATGCACGCCATGAGAAGAACCGCATAGCCTTGCGCCTAAAGCCTAGTTTCGCAGAAACAAGAAAGATCAAATAGCCAACATGCTTCAAGGTCAAGCACCTGTACGGCGCAATTGTGGGCCATTTTTTCGTTCCTTAAAAGGCGAAAGCCCAGCAGAATAGGTGAAGCCAAACCACAAATCTTACTAAGACATATTTAGCAATTTTCTTAATTAGCTTGAATTAGAAAAACAGTATAGCAAGTCGCTAGAAAATATAGTAATTAGGCGCTTCAGTTAACCAAGCATTTTATTTATTTTTTGTGTTAACGTTGTTATCAGTGCGTCTTTAAGCCGAGTTTGAAGTTATTGAAAGATAGAGAAAAAGCCAAACAGTTAAGAAATATTGGATACAACTATTTTGGACCAATATTGGTAGACTTTTGTCGATGGTTACATTCCGAGCGAAAAATAATAGAATATAACAACATTTTATTATTTGTTGCACGCGACGGACATCTACTAAAGAGAATCTACAACACTCTGTATCCGGAGGAGAGTTGTGAATACTTTCTTGCATCTCGGATATCTCGGCATTTCTCTGAATTGACATCAATAGAGAAAGTTGCTGCGGAATTACGCCGCAGTGCTTCTGATTATTCTTATCGTAATGCATTAAAGCTTTGGTACGACTTAAAACTGCCATTATTCTTCAATTTACAGCATCCAAAAGAAAAAGAAGGGCATGCAAGACACCATTTGAGCTTTTATGATTTTGCAATACAACATTCCGATTTAATTTTTGAAAAAGCACTTATTCATCGCAAAAAATATTTAGAATATACTCAGAGGATCATCGGTAGCAAGCACCCGATTATCGTTGACATTGGATACAAGGCAAGTACACAAGCTTTTTTGAGCGATTTACTCGAGCATGATGTTTCTGGATTGTACATGGTTACGCATAAAGAAGCGATGCGCGTCTGCAAAGATTCTGGACTGATCCGTTCGTACGATGGTTTATTTGTAAGTGCGAAGGACCAAAAGAGTGTAGTTAACAATTACCGATTTGTTTTTGAAGCAATTTTAACAGCACCATCAGGAGCTTTTGTCGCTTTTGACCAGCTAGGGCAACCTTTATTTGAAAGAGACGTCAGGAGCCAAATTACCAGACAGATAATTTCAAATATTCATAGCGGAATTCTCGACTTTGCAAACGATGCAACTTGCTCAAAGAGAAAAATCGAGCAAATCGAAAACAGCAAATGCAAAGTTAAGTGCTTACTATCATCGCCAACTAAAACCCAAGCACAACTTTTCGAAGGTCTCGAATTCTGTGATAGCTTCAAGACAACTGAGCGGCTTTACATTGTTAGCCCACAAAGCAAACGATTTGATTCATTTTCTTTGTGGGCTGAAGGTCAACTACGCGCTGATGATATTAACCTTTGGGATCCTTGGCGAGCATTTGGGTCAGTATGTGTACCAATTGCAAAGCCCTTTTTACCAAAAGGCCAGTATCTCAGGCTAAAAACAAACTGTCGAAAATTTATATTTGATAAATTATAATACCGTTTCCACGCAATGAGTTTTCTTATTTTGAATTGCGAGTAGCGCTTCTGCAATTTCAAGGTCTTGCTGTGTCTTTATAACATGGCCGGATGTTTGACCAACATCAAAGAAACCAACACGGCCAAAATATGTAGCAGTTCTACCTTCCTTGCGTGCATCTAAAAACGTTTTGCGTCGCCAAGCAGATACTGACCAAGTAATTCTCTGCACGGCTATTAGATCTTGACTATTTGATTTTTCTGCAAACGTAAAATTCACAGGTTGATCTTGAAATGCAATTTCGATCTGATCTCTTATGCAGGAGAGTAAGACATCGTATTTTTTAATTTTGTATTCCTGAGTAAAGCCCCTTAACTCTTCAAAAGTGAGCAACGGAGCGATAGAGTGCACCTGAAACAACGCCTCACATGGATGTTTAAGGAGGAACTCCTCAACGAATTCTTCCGAAGTGGCAACGTTATCTGCTAAAGTCGCTGGCCGCCTGTGAAATTTGGCGCCTTCTTTAATGGCAACTTCTGCAATTTCATCACTTTCAGAGTTCACCCAGACTTCATCAAAACACTGTGCAGCGAAGCACTTACGGATCGCATGCGCAATAAGAGGTTGACCATTCAGAAGGGCAAGGTTTTTCCTCTTTAATCTTTGCGACCCGAGTCGGGCAGGGATCATAGCGATCATCTTATCTTGCGACATGTTTTATTCTCCATTGAGTTCCTCTTCGGCCCAGGAGAGTCTCATTGAAATTTGCTGAGAAGCTTTCAAGGTACTCGGGTGCGCACAGATACTCCTGAGACAATTCGTCGAAAGTTTAGAATCGAGGATTAACCTTCGTGTAATGCCGGAGAAGCTTTGATAGGAGGCTCCAGCTTCCTCTGCAATCAGGCTGGCGGCAGCATCATCCCAAAACTTAGCTTCTAATGAAATCGCAGTTGAGAACACTCCGGATGCGACATAGCAGATGTGCAAGGCTTGACTGCCTAAGTTCCTAAGTTTTCCAATCGAACGAAGAGCTTTGTAGGCTTCTTTAGATTCGATCAAGCAATCCATAGCACCGGTTGAAACAGCTACAAGTGAAGAGGGTTCGTTAGGAACACGCAAACGATGGCCATTGAGGAAAGCGCCTGCTTCTTTTTGGGCTGAAAAAACATGCGCACGATGTATGTCTGCGACAGCACTTGCTCTCAAAACATGCCCCTCAAACAATGCCGCAGAAATTCCGACAATTGGAATGCCTGAAAGTAGATTATGCGTTCCATCAATGGGATCAATGATCCAAAATGTCTCTTCGGCACCCTCAATTACTCGTTCTTCACTTAAGACCTTGATGTTTGGGGTTAGTTTCTGCAACTCCTGTGTAAGAAACTTATCAACTGTAAAGTCAACATTTGTTACATAGTCACGAAAGGATTTTTCTTGAATGCTAGCTATTGATTGCGAATTGGCGAGAGTAATGCTATTTTGCAAAATTCTTGACAATTGAGTAAGAAACGGCGGCACTATATTTTTCCTTTTACTTGAAACTCAAGTTCTAGAATCCCATCCCGCTGGA
Organism: Pseudovibrio sp. Ad26; assembly: GCF_001623285.1. Classification (NCBI taxonomy): domain Bacteria; kingdom Pseudomonadati; phylum Pseudomonadota; class Alphaproteobacteria; order Hyphomicrobiales; family Stappiaceae; genus Pseudovibrio; species Pseudovibrio sp. Ad26. The sequence continues at coordinate 46,354 of NZ_LMCE01000008.1, read as the reverse complement.
TGGAAATGCGCGCGCCTTCCTCAATAGATACACAGGGAGTAATCCCACCTGTCGAAATCCACTGTCCAGGTCTGGGTTGGAAATCTTTTTCTAAAGCGCTGAGCAGAAAGCGTCTTGCGCATTCTTCAGCAGGCCAAACGAGTTGATCGCTGGTTCCTTCCGCAAGTTTTTGATCATCTTGAAATAGACAGAGAGAGGCTTCATGCCATGGCTGGATTTGGCTTGATCTTAATGAATAAGGCTTACCAAGGACTAAGAAACCAGCCGCACACCTATCTGCAATTAAAGTTTCGACACCAAACTCAGCAATATTCTCAATCGGAGACGAGGGCATTTCAACTGCAACACACCATTGATCAAACAAGTTTTCAATCGGCACTTCTTGAATAGGTGTCGGGTTCACTGTGCTTGAGATGCGAAATGCAATCTCAACTTCGGCTCTAGATTGAAGAAGTTTCCTTGTTGGCGCTAGAGTGGGAACATGCGCTATTTCAGTGGAATCGAGCGCCCCAAAATAAAGTTCGTCAACTTTGAAAATAGATTGTGTTGATCTAGTAGTCCCGCCCAACTTCCAACCACCAATCTCCAAGTGGTCTTGTATCCCTTGATGACGGATGAGACTATAAGCCTCATCCAAGGATTGAGGGACATTCAGTCCTGACATCTGTACAAATTTTTGGGGCATATTAGCCCTGCGCACATATCTCATTTCAGATGGCCTCAATTATTTGTATGCTTTCAAAGTCAAATTGGCGTTTATGCATCAACGAGTGCGCGGGTTGTATACTCTGCTTTGCCAATTACGGCATCAATTGTAGAAGTCAACCAAATACTGTGAATATTTTCGACGATATTATATGCCATAGATGGGACAAAAAATTTAATGTCACTCAACTGCCTTAGAGGGTTATCGATGGTTTGTGCCGAAAAGGAAATTACTGGCAAGCCTCGGGCCTTAGCATACTTAGCAGCGTTGACAACTGACGGCGACTTTCCACTGACGCTGATCAAAACAACAGCATCTCCGTCATCAGCATAATGTTCAAGCGCTTTTGCTATCCAGTGGTCATAACCAAAATCATTTGCAAAGCAAGTCATTAGATTTGCATCATGAAATGTCACTCCACGGACTTTGCCTTGCTTTGTAAAATCAACTGCACCATGTGCAGCAATCGATGCACTAGCACCATTGCCTGCAAACATTAGCTTATTGTTTGTGGCTTGAACTCGTGACGCTAAACTCGCAAATTTATCTATATTTTCGTAAGCATCTTGTGTAAAAGTAAGTTTCTTATATTCTTCGAAGTATTCATCAAGAAAGCTTTTTGTATTTATTTGCATCAGTTAGTTCCGTTCAGTTTGTTAAAGAGATTTTTTCCTTCATGGCGCTCGAGATCATAAATACGATCAATCAAACACATAACTCGCAACGCTTCGTGAGAGTCACGCCGTTCTGTAAAGCTCTCCTCATTGATAGCGGAAATAAAATTTTTCATTTCATGCTCCCATGAATGATCCACGTCATAGAGGTGCGTCTCTTCATCCTCCCAGTTGGCCGCTGGTGCTTTAGTACGATTTTGAGCAATGGTTAATTGTTCTGCGCCATATGTTCCTGAAGGCGTCTTTAAGCCATTGAGAACCATGTATCCTTTCTCTAAAAACACTTCAAAGGAAAAAAGGTGTCGCCACTGTGTCATGGTAGAGTGCAGTGAAGCACATATACCAGTTTCAGAGCTCCTGAATATAGCAAAGACATTGTCTTCGATATCAGGAATGTTCCAGTACAGACTTGAAACGAAAGCATGCATCTCATCAAAATCCCCACCAACTTGTAAAAACAAGTCCAGCATATGGATACCTTGATCGATAAGAATACCGCCACCCGCTAGCTTCGGATCTGCACGCCAATTCGTAAAATAGTCTTCATCAACTGACTTTCCATAGCGTCCGCGCATCCACAACACACGACCAAACTTCCCACTTTGTATTTCTTCGATCATCCGAAGTGAGCCACCATGGTGACGATGGTTAAAGCCATACATTAAGACTTTTCGCGATTTTTCTTCTGTCGTAATAATCTCTCGAACTTCATCGCCTGAGAAAGCGGGTGGCTTTTCACAAAAAACATGCTTCCCGGCACTTAGAGCAGCAATTGTAAGTTGCTTGTTTAAGTAGTTCGGAGTGCAAATAACTACCGCATCTAAATTAGTGTCATTGATGATTTCATCATAAGTATCGACAAGAAGATGCTTATACTCTTGATTTCCATTAATTTCATATATTTTTGCAGCCTCACCGGCCCCAGACGCAATCAGCGCCTTGTGCCGAATCATGCCCATCTTACCGTAACCGATAATACCGTATTTCATAGTGTTAATACTTCTTCTTTAACTTGCTTTCGACTTAACACGCTATCAAGATTGCGGAGAGTATTCTGATGAACGTTTTCAACTGCTGCCAGAGCATTGTTGGCGTTGTGACTTCCAAGGATCACGTTGTCAAAATTTCGCAAAATGCTATCAACCGGCAACGGCTCAGTTTCAAACACATCTAAACCAGCACCAGCAATCTGACCACTTGCTATTGCTTTCTCAAGGGCCCTCTCATCCACTAATTGCCCCCTAGCAACATTAATCAGATAAGCGTTTGATTTCATTTCATTAAGAAATTTTGCATTGATAAGATGATGATTTTCGCTCGTGTAATTGCATGCGAGGCAAATAAAATCACACTCGTTTGCGATTTCTTCTAAGCTCTTCGGCAGTGCTACTGTGCTTGTGAGGGCAACTTCTTCATTTTTTTGCGGGTCAAAGAAATATACACTGGCCCCAAAACTACCAGACAAATCACCGATTCGTTGCCCAATTGCTCCAAAGCCAACGATACCAACTTTAGATTGACTAAGCTCTATTCCCAATGGCTTTGGCCAATGCCCGCGTCGGATATCTCGATCTACTTGTACAAGATGTCTAGATAAAGATAGCATGTAATGAAGAGCGACTTCAGCGACTGCATGAGAGAACGCCCCAGGACTATTAAACACTGGTATTTCAAGGTCTTCTGCAGCAGTTCGATCTATGCTATCAACGCCCGTTCCCCATTTTGAGATAACTTTCAAGCGAGGCGATGCAGCTTCTAACACAGTCCGTGTGATTTGGTCATCACCAGCAAGCCAACCATCTACATCCCCAACCAATTTTAGGCAGTCATTCTCTGTAAGAAATTGCTTAACTTTTGGCCAAACCGGTTGATATCCTGAATCCCTTAGTTGTTTATCAAACCTCTCCCGCTCCTTAAGCATCATTATATTGCTCACTAGTACTCTCTTCATACATGCTCCTTAATTGGATTTGGGATTCTAAATAACATGCGTCTTTTACCGTCCTTTAGCAGGTGTTTGTTAGTATAGTGAATAATCTGAACTCGATCACACAAGAGTATTTGCTTTAGGTTTTATAACTTCTATCTTCACAAAAATGAGATTAGCTGGAGTCTTGGAGATTAAGATGTATCCAACTCTCTGCAACAACTCCCGAATACGAATGCTGTTAGGGATCTCGCCTTCTGGACTAAGCTCGTCACTCGGCTCGATACAGATTATGGCAGGGCTATAAGTTGTAAAGTCTATTTGTCTTAAGATCCTCAAATCGAAGCCTTCCAGGTCGATAGAAATAAAGTCTGGTGGCTGGTGTGGAAAATGCTTCGCTAATACATCACCTATGTGCTCCGTTGGCACGACCACTTCGCGCAAAGGCTGTGGATCCAACCCACGAAGAGAATGGAACTTAGTAGAAAACTCAAAATCTAAACTAGACAATTCATGTTTTTTATGAAGATAAAGCTTCTGTTCCGTTGTGTAAGTATCTGATAGTGCACACTGAAGAACAACATCCTCTGATCGCACTCTACTAAGTTCGTCACACAGCTCAAGGTTTGGCTCCACAAGTACACCACGATGCCCATCTTTATAAAGGAGCCAAGTATTACTCATATTGATTGGGTGGTTCGCACCTGCATCTAGATAAGTGATTTCTCCGTTTTCGTACCTGTCTGGGAACGCTGCTTGTAAGATGCTTTTTACAATTATGTCTTCCCCAAATTGCGCGAATACACGCACATCAGGCGCGAAGATTGTTGGCAGCTCTGAACGATGTCCTAATATATCATGTAGACTTGCAATATTGGGCATTGCGTTACCGTGCACACTGAGCAGGCTTCGTAATCCATGACGAGCTCGATGGAGTATTGCATACAAATCAGAGATAACTTTAAAATCGTTAGAATTGAGCATCTTTGTCTCTCTCATTCCTTCCAAGAATGGATGGGGATTCTGGGACCTATAGCATTGAGAATGTTTCTGATGGTAACATTCGCAGGATGCTGAGCTCGAGCAAAGAATTTGACAGTATCATAGCGCATTCGCGTTACATCGGCTTCTTTCATGTGACGTTTAGCAAAGAGCGCATACACTCTAACTATAGATGTCTGGCCATAATTCAGACGAATCTCTTCTATTATTTTTGGAGATTGAGGTTTGTTGTTTTGCTTGTCTTCGACTTCAATAGCTGGCTTCTGTTTTTGCGAGGTTCGTTCGACGCTCAAATAGCCTTCTTTCCAGTAACTTTTCTTTGCAGTAGGGCCAATAAGGCACATATGATCATCACCTGTCGCATGACTACTGAAAGCAATATCTTTAAATATTAGAGCATCCTCATATGAGGGATGCATCGTAAACTCGGAAAATACATGGCAAGCACTGGCTGCAGATATTTCCAAGTACTTCGTGTCTTTCCCAAACATCGCACATATTTCACGGCAAAAATCTAGAGCGCCTGCTTGTATGATCTCTATTGTTCTAGCGTCTTTCGTATTAAACTCGCTAGATAAGACTATCGGCTTAATTTCACTCTTATCTTCAAAGCCCGCAGTTGTACCAGATTTGGTCTCGGATAGCAGCATCTCTATCATGGCAGTTGAAAAACCTAGCGACGAGATCCAGCGATTTCGTGCAGGTGCAAAGAAGTTTCGATACTGCAGGCCTAATCGTTCCAATCCCAAAATCTCATGGAACGAAGCAAAGTACATTCCAAAAATATTCTTGCCTGTGGCTTTGGCAAGAGCTTTTTGTGCACGCCCACTATATCCTACGTCAAAAATCCCAATTTTTTCGGTCGGCTTAAATAAATCATTGTAGTATTGAGAACTCAACTCACGTTGCTTCTCAAATCCACTCAGAATTGGATCTCCCAAGTCAATTATTGCTTTTATCAACTTATCTCTGTCACCAACTGGCTTGGTAATATCGATATCGTGTTGCTCAAAATGTGCTTTGAGCGCATCATCAACATCTAGAAAATATCGACGACGAAGGACTTCAACAATTGTCTGTTCTTTGTTGAAATGTAATTTCGAGATAGCAGCGAACGCATCCGCGCGCGTTTGAAATTGAAATGGGATACAAGCAGCCCGTGATATCCGTATATAGTTTGTACGGGGAACTTTATCTTCGAATTTTGATAGGATTTCCAGCGCTTTTAGTGGCAAATAACCATCACGAGCGGCAAAACCAATCACGTCCAATTGCTGACTCTCAGCTTCTCTTAATATCCACTTTACTAATGTAAAGACCAACGGTCCGCCTGCATAAAACCCTAAAATATAAGGATTGCCATTGGAAATCGAATTATTATTCCACCCCGTCCTAGGTTCAGTTGCGAAATGTTTATTCAGAATAAATCCGAGCACAATTCGCATTGATGGCTCTAAGCGCTCAATCTTTCCAGCCCAAATTCGATGGTTGACCCGTTTGCCAGCAAAGAATAAATCTATAGTTTTAGGGATATGAAATGATTTAATCCCAAACTGTGCAGGCTTTTTTACGTCAGCATGCAGGTTATCGCCGATATGTAGCATCTGATTGGGTTTGATGTTTAGATCAGCGAGTACGTGACTAAATAGCGAACCACTGCCTTTAGATAATCTAATCTCTGACGATACGTAATATCTGTCGATATCCGCATATCCATTCAAATGCAAAGCACTTACCAACAGTTCAGATGGCAAGTAAACATCCGAAATTATAATTACACGCTTACCATACGCAATAGCCAAATCAAAAAGAGGCTTGAGATTTTGTCTTGCTCTTAGATATTTCAATTCTGTAGCTAGTTCAATTTTCTTTATTGCGATGATTTCTTCTACACTAACCCCTGCCGCTTCTCTAAATACTGAGTAAATTTCGTCAATATTCACGTCTTCGTAATGTACGAAGTCTGTCTTCAGCCGAACTCTCGCTTGTTGCTCCGCCCAGATACGTATTTCGCAGAATGGAAAGTTGATATCACCCAAATGTTCTTGTACTTTTTTTTCTACTATGTAGAAAAGATCAGTCGGTTTAAGTACTGGCCGATCTAAAAGGGTATCAAAAACATCAAAGCTGACAGTATCAATACTCGGATCCTTGATTAGTTTAATCACATTGTCCATGAAACAAAGCTCAATCTCTATTTTGTTTTGAATTCTTCAAAATGATTATTTTGGATGGCGTTGACTACTATTGATGCTAGTTGCTTGAGTGAGCGAGCAGGGATATCTTCAGGCGAATAAACATCGTGCTGGTAGAGGTAATACTTCAACAACCGCGCAACATGATCTAACCACATTTTCCTTTTGATTGTTAACTCGAAGCCCGAGAAAGCTTTTTGGAACTGTACTTCGATTTCATCAGTTGCTGATGCTTGATATACTGCCCCAGAATATCGAAGATGGTTAAAACCTAGCATCACAACAGGCTTGTTTCTTATCAAGGCGATATAAGAAGTTTGCGATAACACAGTAGCGACCACATCCGCTACATCGATACATTCATTTATGTTGTAATCTGAAACAACCAAGCAATTTTCGTCCGCAGCCAGCTCGACAGTTTTATTGTAAAGTGGATGCGGTTTGTAAAGAACAAGCCAGTTATTTTTTTTTGCAAGGCCTAGAATGTGTCGTCCAGCCTCGTCAGCGCTTTTGAAGATTGGAGAATGATGCACGCAAGACTCTTGCGTATAGGGAAATGTGCCGGAAGCAGCATCATTGTGCCCAGCATAAAGAATAACTTTACGCCCTTTTGATTTTTCTGCGACTAACTTCGAGAGGTTTCTATAAGGCGGCAGTTCCTTCCTATTAATGCCTGTTGTCTTAAAATATTCTAACGTGCGCTCTGCAAGGGCAAGATCAGATTCATGAATGGGTAGTTTGTTGAAAGTATTTGATTTTTGAACAACAGCGCTCTCACCCATTTGCCCACAAAAGTCAAAACTTAACGTACCGGGTAGGGCTCCGTATTCTAAATACCCTATTGGAATGTCATATTGCTTGCATAGTGCAATTACTATTTGAGAAAGTGGATGGAAGCTGTTCCAGACTAATACTAAACTTGGTTTAGTGATCCTGATTGCCATCGCAGAAAAGTAATATGCGGTGTCTAGAGCACATCGGACAATATTCGTATCAGCTAAGCCGGTACCATAAGAAACGGCCGTTTTTAGATTCTCAACTAAGATATCTATATTGCCAATGTTTGTGTTGCTTTCTCCACCACGAGCAGCTGGCAATTGCATTTTTGAATTGTACCAAATCTCTGGTGGTGATTTAATTAGATTGCCATACAGAAGTTCGAGGTGCGACCATTCTTTGCGATTAATTAACGTTGAAACAAAATGTAATTCATGCGGCACCAATCGTTGAGCTAACTTATCGATTGAGGCGTAAATATCTCTTGCTCCGCAATAATCAAATACTAGTATTGAATTATTTTGCTTACTGGGCTTGTCTAAAATTTTTTTTAAGTTTGAATCGTAAAAAAAATCTGAGAATTTGCTGACATTGTGCATATTTTACGTTCGCGTGAGTAGTGACTAGTTAACGATGATGTATGAGCAATTTATATATGATAATTCAATAAGAATGTGAGATATCCCCCATTTTCTTTATTCATTACTTGCTTGATTTGTTCAGAGTTGTGTAACCGGGATGGCAGCTAAAGCCTTAAAAAGTTTCTATTTAACAATCCATGGGGGAGCAGTTGCAAATTGCGATTTTTAGTAGCGGTCTCTGGCAAAACAAACATGAGATTGCGCAATTAACTGGCCTCGATCCTGTTTTCTGCAGAGCCCAGGGTCCCATCCCTGCAAACCTGACTGCTATCTGTGGCTGGGGCTACAAGGAATCAGCAATTACTGCAAGAAAAATTGCTGCTGATTTACAGCTACCATACTGGGCAATTGAAGATGGCTTCATACGAGCCATAATGCCTGGGATCGCAGAGCCTTCAATATCAATGCTCGTAGATCGGAGTAGAATTTTCTACGACTCGACACTTCCAAGCGATTTACACAAAAAAATTGCTTTATGTAGTGGCGAGTCAACCGACAAAAAAAATCAAGCTCAACACGTGATCGACTTGCTAACGACAAGCCATATTACAAAATATAACAATTTTGATCCTGATGTTATCCCTGAATGCCTCAATAAAAAAAGGTATAATAAGAAGATTTTAGTCATCGACCAGACGTTTGGTGATGCTGCTATTTCTGGAGCTGGTGCGTCTCTCAATACTTTCGTATCAATGGTAAATTATGCCCTCGAAAACGAAGCAAATGCAGAGATAATAATTAAGACGCATCCCGATGTCGCAGCAGGTTTGAAACGAGGGCTAATTGACATTTCACTTCAAGATGATCGTGTTACTTTATTGACACAAAAAATATCTCCATGGCGACTTTTTGAATACGTTTCAGAAGTTCATACTGTTTCGAGTCAGCTTGGACTAGAGGCTGTTTTATTTGGTCATAAAGTTCATTGCTGGGGCCAAGCCTTTTATTCTGGATGGGGATTAACAACTGATCATTTTAATGGCAACTCTACTCCGAGAGTAAAGCAAGATAGGCATCAATTGGCAAAGGTAATTTACCTCGATTACTTAAAGTACTTCGATCATTGGAATCGTGAACTTATCGATTTTGATACTGCGATTGATCAAATCGTATATCTAAGAGAAAAATATCTGCTGCATCCTTACAAGGTTTATGGCTTCTTGCCGCGCCTTGCTCAAAAAGCACTTTATACCAATCTATTTCGCCCAAAAAAACGAATATAAATCAGATGTTTATAAAATATTTCTCTTAAGATCCTAGATATAATAAACGCGCACAGCCCTGTGTAGTATTCATAACAAGGATTTAATGAGTTAAGTGCTACTCTTATGTTGAATATTTTAGATTTACTAAAATTTATTGTAAATTTTCAATTAGATTGAGCAAGTATAGCAACCAAATCATCAATCAAAACAAATAAAATTTATTGATTGAACGAAAGCCTAACATCATGGGCCCTATTAACTTAAACATGAAAGTCACAAAGACTGACTTTTTTAATATGGTTGATAAATACACTGCTCGGGATGTTGCGGCGCTTTATAATTATAGCAAACCTCCCAACTATCAAGAATGATAGTAGTATAGACCAAAGTACCGATATGATTAGTCAGGACCGTGTGCCGTCTACCTTTTCGAGTACACGGATCTTTCAGGCTCCATAGTCATGATGAGAAACGGTATACCATCAGCAAAGCAAAGGCGCTAACACAATCAATATTAGCAAAAGCTCTTCAAATTATAAACTGACTTCATGGACATACAGTCCATCAAGCACATAGATGTGCGTCGTTTTTTGTCCTGCTTACGGGCAACATGCCGAAATATCTATACTCATCGGATAAGTGGCCATAGAATTGAGCAGCACAATACATTTCCGATTGAGCACAAGTCAGCAGCCATCCAGCCAATCTAGTGAGCGTTGTTTTCTTTTATGGCCCCTGCCTTCCTTTTCAGGCAAAGTTTTGTCGCATCCGCCCAAAAAAATGGCATGAATATCGCGATTATTGCGATCGTTTGTTTTTCGCCACTAGCCCGGATGTTCCGCAAGAAATCTTTCCGGAAGAAACCGGCTTTATTCTGGCTGATGACTACATGGCAGAAATCATTCGCGAAGCACCGGAACACAAGCTCTCTGCTGCCACCCGTAAAGCGGTAATTTTGCGATTTGCGCAGGCTGCAGCGAACAGACTGCACGATCTGACTGACCCGAACCAGAGAAACCTGCGCAGGGGATAAACTGGGGAAGAACCTCAGCAAGCCTCTGCGTTTCAATGTTATTTTCTGAGAATGTCTTTGGGGGAGTTAAGCGTCCAACATACTCACCAGAATGTTCAGGTTTCCGTTTTGGGAAAGGCTGACTAACATCGAAACATAATTCAGCTCATCTGCATTAGGGTGAGTGGAAAATGCGTTAAGCATTTTTGCTGTGTCATTTGCGGGAGAGTTGAGGGCTTTCGGGCATGTGATGTGTTTCTGGGGAGGGGCGCAATGGAATTTGATTATGTGATTGTTGGAGGCGGCTCAGCAGGGTGTGTGCTTGCAGCCCGACTTACAGAAGACCCTTCAGTAACCGTCTGCCTGCTTGAGGCTGGTGGTGAAGGAAAGTCCGTTTTGGTAAGAGCACCCCTTGGTATTGCAGCGATGGTTTCGGCAAAGCCCTTTGCCATCAACAATTGGGCTTTTAACTCAGTTCCACAAACAGAGCTGAACGACAGAACCACGTTCCATCCACGCGGCAAGGCTTTGGGCGGTTCCAGCGCAATCAATGCGCAACTTTATATCCGCGGCCAAAAACAGGATTATGATGGCTGGGTGGAGCAGGGTGCTGAAGGGTGGTCCTTTGATGATGTGCTGCCCTACTTCAAAAAAGCCGAATGCAATCAGCGCGGTGAAAGCGGAATGCATGGGGCCGATGGACCTTTACACGTTTCAGAGCAGCGTTCGCCTCTTCCAATCTCGCACGCCTTTTTAGCAGCAGCTGAAGGCAGGCAGATTAAACGCAACAATGACTTTAACAGCGGTGATCAGGAGGGTGTTGGGCTTTATCAGGTCACGCAGTTCCATGAGGATGATAAAAAAGGCGAGCGCTGTTCTGCTGCTGCTGCCTACCTTCATCCTGTTATGGATCGCTCCAATCTGACTGTGATTACTCATGCACGCAGTACTCGGGTATTGTTTGAAGGTAAGAAAGCCGTTGGTATTGAATACAGCCGGAAGGGCAAACTTGCGACGGTGAAAGCAGGTCGTGAGGTTATTGTCTCGGCAGGTGCTTTTCAGTCTCCGCAACTGCTCATGCTTTCTGGTGTTGGACCCGCCGATGAGCTGGCGAAACATAACATTCCGGTGCTGCATGATCTGCCTGGTGTGGGCAAGAACCTGCAGGATCATCTGGATTACACCATCAGCTATCGCTCCAATAAGACGGATATGCTGGGGTTAGGGCTTAAGCCGGGCATTCAGCTGATCAAGGAAATTATGCGTTGGCGAAAGGACGGGTCTGGCATAATTGCTTCTCCCGCGGCTGAGGGCGGAGCTTTTTTGAAGACCAGCCCGGAGCTGGACAGGCCTGACGTTCAACTACACTTCGTCATCTCTATTATTGATGACCATGGTCGGAAGCTCTATGGCGGATACGGATTTGGCTGCCACGTGTGTTTTTTGCGGCCAAAATCAACCGGGGAAGTCGGGCTCAACTCAGCAAATCCGATGGATGCACCCCGAATTGACCCGAAATATCTGACAGATCCAGAAGACATGGACGTGTTGGTGAAGGGTATCCGCATGACACGGGATATTCTGGAAGGGCCAGAGCTTTCTGACTACCGGGAGGACATGATCTACGAGTTTGGCCGTGATGAGCGCAGCATCAAGCAAGCGGTGCGGGAGAGAGCGGAGACGATCTATCACCCTGTCGGGACTTGCAAGATGGGCACAGATGAGATGTCGGTGGTCGGGCCAGACCTGAAAGTGCACGGGCTGGAAGGATTGCGTGTGATTGATGCTTCTGTGATGCCTTCGCTGATCTCAGGCAATACGAATGCGCCGACAATCATGATCGCCGAGAAAGCTTCAGACATGATCCTCGGAAAGCCGCTTTTGAGCGCTGAACACGAGAGCGAGCAGGTTTCAGCCTAAACAGCAAAAGGCCGGTACGAGCATACCGGCCTTCTAACGAGACAGTTTGGCAAACGGGTTAAGCCAGCTCTGCTATCTTTTTAACAAGCTGGCGAGCGACTTCGTCCTTACCCATTTTCGGCCAATCTTCCACGCCGGTATGGGTCACAAGACGGACGGTGTTGTTGTCGCCGCCCATAACGTTATTCTCGGGGCTGACATCGTTTGCTACAATCAGATCTGCACCTTTACGCTCCAGCTTTCCGCGAGCGTTGTTGATCAAATCATTTGTTTCGGCAGCAAAACCAACCACCAACTTCGGTCGTTTGCCCTGTAAATGTCCTACTGTTTTCAGAATATCCGGGTTTTCGACAAGGCTCAGCGCTGGTGGCAAGCCTGTTCCGTCTTTCTTGATTTTCTGGTTGCTGTCGTGAGCAACCCGCCAGTCTGCAACGGCTGCAGCCATGATCGCGATATCGGCTGGTAGCGCGCACTCAACGGCAGCCAACATAGCGCTTGCAGATTCAACGCGAATTGTCTCAACACCTTTCGGGTCTGACAGAACTGTTGGGCCTGAGACAAGCGTAACTTGCGCACCAGCATTCGCGGCGGCTTCTGCAATGGCGTAGCCTTGTTTGCCGGAGGAGCGGTTGGCGATGTAACGCACTGGATCAATCGGCTCATGGGTTGGACCAGCTGTGATAACAATGCGCTTGCCCTTCAGGGGCTGTTCTTTTGGAGAGAGGAGATCTTCAATAGCACCAACAACTTCCAGCGGCTCGGACATGCGGCCATAGCCTGCTTCGCCTTTTTCCGCCATTTCTCCAGCATTGGGGCCAACAAAATTAAGACCATCTGCTTTCAACTGAGCAACATTGCGCTGGGTTGCCGGGTGGCTCCACATTTTGGAATTCATAGCAGGTGCAACGAGCACTGGCTTGTCGTTGGCCAGTAACACACAGGAGGCCAGGTCGTCGGCCAATCCGTGCGCCATCTTTGCCATGATGTTTGCTGTGGCTGGCGCCACGACAACAAGGTCCGCCTCACGCGACAAGCGAATGTGGCCGACATCGTGCTCGGCTTCTCTATCAAACAGCTCGGTGAAGACTGTGTCGCCCGTCAATGCACCAACAGCAAGCGGTGTGATGAACTGAGAACCACCGTTGGTCAGAACTGCCCGAACTTGCGCGCCTCGCTCTTGCAGGCGGCGGATCAGATCCAGCGATTTGTAGGCTGCAATACCGCCTGTGATGATAAGGAGAATGCGCTTATCTGAAAGCATTTTGAAACCACCTTTTGCGCAGGCTTGATCACCATCAGGCCCGCCAACTCATTTCCTGAGGTATTTCTATCCGTTTTCACTCCGGATTTCATTAGTTTCCTAAAGGCCTTTCGTCCCATTGGGTAAATCGCGGTAACACTGCAGCCCCATCAGATCCTGAACTTTCCGGGGTGGGGCCATATTTCCTCTTCAGGTTTGTCAAATTGCATCAGTTCGATGAGGTTTCGACCTTCCAGAATGAAGGCAACCCAGACGCCTTTGGCCGGACTTTCAGGAGATAAAATAACGTTCTTGCCCTCAAGAGCCTTGGCAAGATCATCAACCACATAGGCAACATGAGGAGTTGTCTTGATTATCTCGGGGAGAGGATTGTCATCATCAAAGTTCATCCACTCAATTGCATAGGGGCCTTCAAAATAGCCTGTTGCAGTGAGTTTGAGGGTTTTGTTGTGGTGCGTTGCCGGCAGCTTTTCACTGGTGGGAATGCCGACATGATGAAAGCGTAGTTCCTGCATGGCTCTTTGCCTCTAATGGCGATTTTGCCAATGCAGATTAGGCTTCTCCGATCACCATGATCCCAAGATAACAGGTGCAATTGAAGAGATCCTTCAGAGCCACACACAAAAAAGCCCCGCTCTTGCGAGCGAGGCTTTCAACATCAGAAGTTCCAGAGCCTAGAATTGGCCGGAGAAGCTGCGAGGTGCTGGAGCAATTGGTTCGGCAGTCCTCTTGCCAGAAACAGCATAAACCGCAAGTCCACGGTCATTCAGGCCATCTTGCTGGAAGCGGAAGATACCATCAATGCCGAGGAAACCATCACGGTTGGTCAACACACGATCAGAGAAACGATCAGGCCCAGCGGAGCGGACCAGCCCAGCGGCCAGAATTGTTGCATCATAAGCCAAGGAAGCGTTGCGCGGTGGCTGGGAGCCATAGGTTTCGCGGTAACGGGTCGCAAGACGTTCAAAGCTCTGGTTATCCGGACCCGGGAACCAGCTGCCAACCATGACAGGAGACTGGAGGATATCCGGCGTGTTCCACTGACCACTGCCGATCATCTTCACTTCACCAAGGCTTGCACCCATTTCGGTCATCACTTGCATAACAAACGGAGGAACACCGCCACCTTCAGGAACAAACAGAGTGTCCACCTGCGAAATAGAGCGGCTCAGGCTGGCAACGCGGGCGCGGATGTCTTCAGCATTGCCCGGGATATAGCGCTCAATGGTGATGATACGGCCATTTGTTTGCCCAACAGCCTGACGGAATGCAGCTTCAGCAACCGCACCATAGGCATTGTTTGGCAACAGCGCGGAATAGGAGCGGCGCTCTTGTTCTGCTGCGTAGGACACGATCCGGTTTACATCAGATACTGGCAGGTAGCTGAGCAGATATGTGCCCGGCTTTGCTGCATTGGTATCAGAGGAGAATGCAACGATTGGAACACCAGACCGGCGTGCAACAGCAGATGCACCCTGAACAGCTGGGGCAAAAACCGGGCCGATAAGGAGTTCTGCGCCTTCACTGATCGCCTGCTGGGCAGCAATGCTTGCGCCCTCAGAGGTTCCACCAGTGTCTTTTACGAGCAGCTGGATGTCAGCACCCTGAAAATCCTCAAGCGCGAGCTTGGCGGAATTTTCGAAAAGAGTGGCAACAGAAGCGGCGGATTGACCTTCGCCAGAATATGGCAGCAGCAGGCCAACACGAACGGAGCCATTGCCAATGGCACGGCCCGAGACCAGCTGCGGCTGGCCATTTGGGTTTAAATCAGGCTGAAAAGGAGTGTTCACCGATGAGAAATTAGGTGAATTAACACAGCCAGCCAACAGGACGGAGACGCCGAGTGCAGCCCCTGTCACAAGTTTGCGGAAGCTCATTCCACGCAGTGTGGCTGATCCTAAGCTCATGGATGCCCCATCTATTCCGAAGGCCATTCGATCAATCCCTCGTTTTGCAAGGGATGAAATCCGGCAATTTACATTTAGAACTCGTCGCGATTGCTCACGCGCCATGCTCTAATCGATTATTATGCGCACACTCTTATCCGAAAACCGGACCCCACTTCTCGGAGATATGCCTTAGTTTGGTTTATTTCTACAGATCCAACGCAGTTAATACAGCCTCAACCCAAGGAAATCCGCGATTTTTTTAAGGATTCTGTCAAAAACTCCCCGTTGTAATTAGTCATTTTGCGGTTTGTTGGTTAGATGTGCACTCTCTACTGTGCAAAACTTGCTCCATTCTGGAGCTCTCACGAGGCGACCATGGATCATTCCGAAGCTGCATCCGAGCGGAAATACTATATTGGCGAGCATTCGCTAACGGCTAAACGGATTGAACCGGGATTGCACATCGTTTCGACCCCAATCGGCAATTTGCAAGACATAACAATCCGTGCGCTGGAAACTTTGGCTGCTTGTGATCTTATTGCCTGCGAGGATACTCGTGTGACGGGTGTCTTGTTGCAGCGTTATGGCATCCGCACCCAGATGATGACCTATCACGAGCACAATGCCCACAGACAACTGCCTAAGATTTTGGAGGCATTGGGTGCTGGGCGAACCGTTGCATTGGTCTCCGATGCAGGTACGCCGCTCATCTCTGATCCAGGTTTTCGGCTTGTAGGTGATGTGGTGGAGCACGGACACAAGGTGGTGCCAATTCCAGGTGCCTCAGCTATGTTGAGCGGTCTGGTTGGTGCCGGTTTACCCTCTGACACTATTTTGTTTGCTGGCTTTCTGCCCAATAAGACCCACGGCAGAAAGAAACGTCTTGAAGAACTGAGAGATATTCCGGCGACACTGGTGTTTTATGAGAGTCCTCACAGAGTTGGGGCTTCTCTTATCGATATGACTGAAATTCTTGGGAAGCGTAAAGCAGCTGTTGCACGCGAGCTGACCAAGCGGTTTGAGACCTTCCAGCGTGGTACCCTTGCAGAACTGAGTGATTTCTATTCGGGGGATCGCCCTAAGGGAGAAATTGTTATTCTTGTCTCACCACCTGAAGAGCAGGAACTGACCGAGGTTGATGCAGACGAACTGTTGCTAGAGGCATTGAAAGAAATGCCAGTGAGCGCAGCAGCGAAGAAAGTCTCCAAAGCAACCGGGGTGGATCGAAAGGCGATTTATACCCGTGCGATGGAGCTTAAAAATGCAGGAACCGCAGAAGAGCCCGAGAGCGACTAAAAGCAACCTTCTTAAGAAGCAGGCTGCTTATCGAAAAGGACTACAGGCGGAGCTGAAAGCAGAGATGCTGCTTCGCCAAGCGGGCTGGCAGATTCTTGAAAGACGCTACAAAACCAAGCAGGGCGAGATCGATTTGATCGCCGAACAAGACCAGACGATCGTGTTTGTGGAGGTGAAAGCCAGGCGGGGTGTGGATGATGGCTTATATGCAATCACGCAACGCTCTCAACGAAGGATTGCAAATGCCGCCCGAGAATGGGTTTCCCATCACAACGATGTGGTTGGAAAAACCTTGCGATTTGATGCGGTTATTCTTCCCAAACATGGAGAAGCCCAGCACTTCCCTAATCTTTTTGAAGCTGAAATTTTTTAGGAAACAAATATTTTATCGCAAAAATGTAGACAAATTGCTTTCTGACCCACATATCTGCAGCTAACATCCATTTTTATTTACATGGATTTCTATCCCAGCGTTATTTCAGGAGTGCCTCATGTCCCAAGCAGCTTCTTCTGGTGCCAAGCGGCCGCTTAAAGTCGCCGTTCAGATGGACCATATCTCAACCATCAAAATTGCGGGCGACAGTGCTTTTGCTCTGATGCTAGAAGCGCAGGATCGTGGTTATGAGCTGTATCATTACACACCAGAGCGTCTGGCCCTGTGGGGTGAAAAGGTTATGTGCCGCGTTGAGCCGGTAACCGTGCGCGACGAAGCTGGCAATCACTTCAGTTTTGGTGAGCCTCAGCGCGTTGACATGTCTGAGATGGATGTCGTTCTGATGCGTCAGGATCCTCCGTTTGATCTGGCTTACATCGCAGCAACCCACATTCTCGAAAAGCTTTCCGAGACAACGCTGGTCCTGAACAATCCAGTCTCTGTGCGTAATGCGCCAGAGAAACTGTTTGTGACCCAGTTTGCCGACCTGATGCCGCCAACGCTGATTACTCATGATCGCGAAGAGATCGACGAGTTCCGCAATATCCATAGCGACATTGTGATGAAGCCGCTGTTTGGACATGGCGGAGCTGCTGTTTTCCGCGTGACCAAGGATGACCTGAACTACGGTTCTCTTTATGACTTCTTCTCCGTCACGTTCCGCGAGCCTTGGGTTATTCAGAAGTTCCTGCCAAATGTGAAACACGGCGATAAGCGCATTCTGTTGGTCGATGGCGAGTTTGCTGGTGCAGTAAACCGTGTCCCTGCAGAAGGTGACCTGCGCTCCAACATGGTACGCGGTGGGTCTCCAAAAGACAGTGACCTGACTGAACGTGAAAGAGAGATTTGCGCGCGCCTTGGGCCGACACTGAAGGAGCAAGGACTCATTCTCGTTGGTATCGATGTGATTGACGGAAACCTCACTGAAATCAACGTGACTGCCCCAACTGGCATTCGAGCGATCCAGAAGCTGGGCGGGCCAGATGTGGCCGGCATGGTCTGGGATGTGCTTGAGAAAAAGCTGGAAGCCTAAAAAGTAACAAAAGCCCTGTTCTTCAACAGGGCTTTTCTTTTTCATCATGAACTCCGAGAATTCAGGTAGAGCTTCTTAGGGGAGCTTTCGTATTTCTGAGTATTCAAGGCTTGTGTGTTTCTCATTCGTTCCTGCTTAATTACTACAATGATGATTAATTGTGGCCGCAGGAGTGTCAGATGTTTGCTCGCATCTCTACCGTTTCCTTTCAGGGTGTCGACGCTGCAAATGTTGACGTGCAGGTCCAGATTAGCCCCGGATCCGTCTATTTCACTCTTGTTGGTCTGCCCGACAAGGCAATTGCAGAGAGCAAAGAGCGAGTTCGTTCAGCACTCATAGCCTCCGGCCTGGCGCTAGCAGCCAAACGTGTGACGGTTAATCTTGCGCCGGCTGACCTGCCTAAGGAAGGATCTCATTACGACCTTCCAATTGCGCTGGGGCTCTTGGTGGCGATGGGGGCATTGCCTGCGGAAGCTGTCGAAGGCTTCCTCGTTCTAGGTGAGCTCTCACTGGATGGCAGCATTTCGCACGTCAACGGAGCCCTTCCAGCTGCAATCGCTGCTGTTGCAAACGGGAAAGGTTTGATCTGTCCGGCAAGTTGCGGCTCTGAAGCGGCATGGGCGGATGAGAACCTGAAGATTATGGCCGCGGGATCACTGGTTCAGCTCTATCGCGCATTGAAAGGTGACATTACTCTTTCTGCGCCAAAACCACGTAGCTCTCCACAAGCTGCCAATTCACTGGATCTTGCCGACATTAGAGGTCAGGAAACAGCGAAGCGGGCACTGGAGATTGCTGCGGCTGGCTCTCATAACCTGATGATGATTGGCCCTCCAGGCTCTGGGAAGACCTTACTCGCGAGCAGGTTACCTGCTCTTTTGCCACCACTCTCAGCTCGCGAACTGCTGGAAGTTTCCATGATCGCTTCCATATCAGGAGAGTTGGAGGATGGCGCTTTGAGCAATCAACGCCCCTTCCGGGCACCACATCACTCTGCCTCCATGGCCTCACTGGTTGGCGGAGGCATAAAAGCCAGACCCGGCGAAGTATCCATGGCTCACAATGGTGTGCTTTTTTTGGATGAGCTGCCAGAGTTCGATAGTTCCGTTCTGGACAGCTTGAGGCAGCCTATTGAGAACGGTGTGGCGACGATTGTTCGCGCCAATTATCGGGTGAGCTATCCATCCATGGTGCAAGTGGTTGCCGCGATGAACCCTTGCCGTTGCGGATATGCCGGAGAGCCGGGACATACTTGCAGGCGAGGCGATAAATGCGCCAGTTCTTATCAATCACGAGTTTCCGGGCCATTCCTTGACCGGATGGATCTGCAACTTCATGTTCCTGCGGTTTCTGCAAGAGACCTGATCTGCCCACGCACTTCTGAGAGTTCGCAGGTGGTTGCTCAACGTGTGGCAGGTGCTCGTGCAATACAGCAAGCTCGCTATGCCTCTCTTGGACTAGACATCACCGTCAATGCACATGCCAGTGCGCGGACCATTGAGCAAATTGTTGCGCTGGATCAGGGCAGTAAGGAGTTGATTGAGCAGGCATCCATACAGTTTGGTCTTTCTGCACGTGGCTACCATCGGGTTCTGAAATTATCGCGGACAATTGCAGATATGGACGGGTCAGATTCCGTTCAGCGTATTCACTTGGCCGAGGCCCTGAGTTTCAAGCGCTCTTCCGCCTATTTGGCCGCAGCATAATCTGTTATATCCTACCAATTGAATTTTACTGATTTACCGAAATAGTTCGGGTGGAGCAAAAGCAGTGTTGAAACGGAGACTAAAAACTGAGGAGAGCACCCATGTTGTTACTCAGGCCCGTGTGTCTCTGATTAAGCAAAGCGAAATCACCGAAAAATCCTCCTTTGTTCTAAAGAGTCTCTCTATTTTTGTCGGCGTTATATGCTTGCTGATTGCGCTGCTGCTGACTGATTGGCGATCTGCACAAAGCCTCTATGTTGTGTTGCTTGCCTTTGGGGCTGGTGCCGTTTTGTTTCGGCGATTTCCGGCAAGTGATGTTATTGCACAAAGTTGGAAAACAGCTCAGATCCGCAGTGAAGTTGAACAACTTGAAGATCCATCCGAATTAGCTAGTGATGCTGACTGGCAACTGCGCGAAGCGGATGATCGGCACCGCTCTATTCTGGATGCGCTGGGCGCCATCGTGATCCGTTGTGACAGCGAAGGCCTGGTGCTTTCCGTGAATGATGCAGGCAAACGCAATTTTCCCACTGGATTTGGTGTTGAAATCGGACGGGCTATTCATCTGCCCTATGCTGAAGACTTCACACCCGACCTTGAGGAAGGGGCGGCTGGAGCAACCGAAGACGTTGCTTTGCGCACAAAACACGGCACCCGCTGGTATTCACTCCTGCGCCTGAGCATTCGCGATGGCGGCGGTGGAGCTCCGATCATTCAGTGGATCCTCACGGATGTCACTGACAGGCGACAAGCTGAGCAAAAGTTGCGCGAAGATCGTGACCATGCAGCAAATGCCAGTGAGGCAAAATCTCGTTTTCTTGCGATGGTCAGTCACGAAATTCGAACGCCCTTAAACGGCGTCTTGGGCATGGCAGATTTGTTGGATGACACGACAACCACTGCAGAGCAGCAAAACTACATTAATGCGATCAGAACCTCAGGCTCTACGCTTTTGATGCTTATTGATGAGGTTCTTGATTACTCCAAGATCGAAGCGGGTAAGCTGGAATTGGAAACTGGCAGTGTTGAGCTTACTCCGCTAGTGGAGCGCGTTGTGGAGTTGCTCTCTCCCAAAGCTCATGCAAAGGGGTTGCAGATTGGTTCATTTATCAATCCATCCGTTCCAGATACCATCCAGAGCGACCCTGCACGGTTGCAGCAAGTCCTATACAATCTGGTTGGAAACGCGATCAAATTTACAGAAGAGGGCGGTGTTTCATTAGTCCTGCAAGTCGCTACTGATACCACAGGCCATCATTTGCTGGAGTTCTGTGTTCAAGATACTGGCCCTGGCATGGATGAAATCACCGCAGCTCGCATCTTCCGGGAATTTGAACAGGGTGAGTATGGCCGCGATCGCAAGTTCGATGGAGCAGGCCTGGGTCTGGCAATTTCCAAACGGCTGGCTGAGCTAATGGGAAGTTCACTCACCGTTCAGAGTCAGTTGGGTTGCGGCTCCACCTTCCTTCTTGAGATGCCTGTTGATGAGATTTCTGCTGACCCTGCCGAAAGTCATGAAGATCGCATCGCGATCGTAACCAGCAATCAGATTGAAGCCAGCCTTGTCCATAAAACGCTCAGCACCAGCGGGTTCATTCACACCAAGGTTCTGCAAGTAGACGAACTCGAAGAATTGCCTCTAACGCCACATTTTGACCGTTTGCTTGTTGGTGAAGAATATGTGGAACGCATTCGCAATTTCTATGGGCAGCAATCTGAGAGTGCGCCAGAGATCTTTGTCCTCATTAAACCTCAGGAGCGGGCACGGATTGCCGACATCAAGACCGGGGAGTTTTCTGGCTACTTGACCCGTCCTGTTCGTCGCAGCTCACTGCTTCGGGTGCTTTCACCAGGCTCGCTGCTGACAGATGAGGTTGATAGCGATGTAACAGAAGAAGAGGTGGCGCCTATACAGCAAGGCCAAAACACAAATCTCAATGTGTTAGTGGCCGAAGATAATCCAATTAACTGGATGCTGGTTCAAGCACTACTGGACAAACTGGGCCACAGATCAGAGCTTGCGGAGGATGGGCATAAGGCTGTTTCGCTCTGT
Organism: Pseudovibrio sp. Ad26; assembly: GCF_001623285.1. NCBI lineage: Bacteria > Pseudomonadati > Pseudomonadota > Alphaproteobacteria > Hyphomicrobiales > Stappiaceae > Pseudovibrio > Pseudovibrio sp. Ad26. The sequence goes on along the minus strand of NZ_LMCE01000008.1, from coordinate 24,624 downwards.
GCCAGCGGCACATTTGATATTGTGCTTATGGATCTGCACATGCCCGGTCTGGATGGACTTGAAGCCATCTCCAAAATTAGAGGCAGGGAAGACAAATCTGCGTCGCAAGTGCCAATTTATGTTGTTTCAGCAGATGTTATGCCGGAGGCAAAAGAAGAGGCTCTTAAGGCCGGAGCAGACGGTTTTTTAAGCAAACCCCTAAAAAAGCAGGATCTCGAGGCTGTTTTAAAACGCTATGCTAAGAGATAGCTCGGTATATTTAGCCTGTTCAATATCACGAGGCGGTTGTTATACTCAGATTAACCGCGACCGCAGCATTGTTTAGCAAATGTGAGCGTCGTTACGCGGGTAAATGTTGGTGTTGTGTCACTCAACTGTCCTAAAATGGGCTTATATCACAGATTGACTACCCAAAATTGACATGGGTGACTCAATTGGTGCAAATTCAGAAAGGCGTTCTCATTATTGCAATGTTTCTTAAACACCTAAGCAATATGAGATAATAATAGTATGGCTGGATCTGGACATATTTCCCCGATGAAAGTCCTAAAAAAGTTCACACCGAGTAAGCTGTCAGGGCGACCTGCGCCGCGGTGGATCCCTCAGGCAATGCTTGGAAAAATGCCGGAGGCAGGACAAAGCCTTGGCAAAGTCGGACCACTCGAGGTTCGTCTTTCCAACGGAGCCAAAGAACTCAAGCAATCTCAACGTTTACGCTACGAAGTGTTTTACGAAGAAATGTCTGCAATTGCAGATGCACAAACGCAGTTGTCGCGGCTTGACCGTGACAGTTATGATGAGATTTGTGATCATCTGCTGGTCGTTGATCACAACAGCCAGGTTCGAAACAAGCCGTTTTCCAAGCTCAAGCCACAGATTGTAGGCACATACCGGTTGCTTCGTCAGGAACTTGCACAGCTCAATGGCGGTTTCTACACAGCAGGCGAGTTTGATATTCAAGGGATTCTGGATCGTCACAGTGATCTGAATTTCATGGAACTCGGTCGTTCTTGTGTTTTGAAACCTTATCGCACCAAGAAGACCGTAGAATTGCTATGGCATGGCATCTGGTCTTATGTGCTGACGCACAATGTAGATGTTATGATTGGCTGTGCCTCTATCGAAGGTACTGATCCTGATCTTCTTGCTGAGCAGCTTTCCTTCCTGCATCATTTTGCTGGTGCGCCGGAGGAATGGCATGTTTCAGCACTGCCGGACCAGTACGTGGAGATGAACCGCATTGCAAAGGACCAAGTGGATCAACGCGCTGCGCTGCGCTCTCTGCCCCCATTGATCAAAGGATATCTACGCCTTGGCGCCTATATCGGTAACGGAGCAGTTGTTGATCACCAGTTCGGTACCACTGATGTTTTGATCATCATGCCAGTGTCCAAGCTGAACTCACGCTATGTGAACTACTATGGTCAAGATGCCAGCCGGTATTCCAGCTGATCACAGAGCTACTAGTATCTCAAAATGGAGAGGGCGGGTTTCCGCCCTTTTTTATTTGCGTAGAAGCGCTAGCATCTCTACATATTTTTGGCATTTCTCAGCCAACTGCGCGCAATTCACCCCAATAGCTTAACGCTCAATTAAGCGTGTTTCCCTAAAATCGTTCGTGTTTTGTATCCAGGTTGCGATCTCCCTCCCAAGCGGTCAGCAGCCTGAGTTTGTTCAGGCTTGCTCAATCTTTCATGGCAATATTTGCCCAAAATTTGAGTAATTGGTACTGGGGTGTTTTAAAGTTATGGCGACAGGCCAAAATGGAAATGGCAGAAAACGGAGGCCAGTGCGCCCCGGGCAACGCCCTTCCGGCAAGCCGCCTCAACACCCTGAGGGACAGCGTCCCAAACGCCCAGCACAACCTCAACGACCACGCTTACAGGGCGTCGCATTGCGCCCTGATGAAGTCGAAGATTATATTCGCCGTCCGAGCAAAGCCAACGCTCCAAGCAAGCAATCATCATCAGGGCAACGCTCTTCACCGCAAAACCCAACGGCACAGGCCAGAAAACCTGCACCTCAACGTCCCAGACCTGCGCAAGGAGCGCCAGCCAAGAAGCCTACCAAAAAACCTAGCCGCAAGGCACGTCAACAGACACTGGCAGCTCTTGATGCAGCAACCTCCTCTGGCAAGCCAAAGAGCCAAAGCAAGTTTCGACGGTTTTTGTGGAAGTCCTTTCGCTTTTCCATGTATTGGAGCGTCGTACTTGGCATTTGGGGGATCGTCGTTGTTGGCGGAATTCTCACCTATTACGCTGCGCATTTGCCACCAGCTTCGGAGTGGGCTGTTCCGCAACGCCCACCTAACGTGCGCATCGTTTCAGCAAACGGCACTTTGATCGCCAATCGTGGGGATACCGGCGGAGAGGCCGTCCGTTTGGAGCAGTTACCTACGTATCTGCCTGAAGCTGTGATGGCTATCGAAGACAGGCGGTTCAGATATCATTTCGGCATCGATCCAATTGGTCTCGCCCGCGCTGCATTTGTCAACTACACTAGCGGGCGAACTGTGCAGGGTGGATCGACCCTAACACAGCAGTTGGCGAAGAACCTGTTCCTAAAGCCTGAGCGCACCATGCAACGTAAGATGCAGGAAGTGGTGATGGCGCTGTGGCTAGAGTGGAATTACAGCAAGGACGAAATTCTGGAGATGTACCTTAACCGGGTATATCTCGGCGCTGGGGCATATGGTGTTGATGCCGCATCGCGGGTTTATTTTGGCAAGTCTGCTCATCTCATCAACCTTGCTGAAGCGGCGACCATTGCCGGTCTGCTGAAGGCGCCTAGCAAATATGCACCTACACGCAATGCTGCACTTGCAGAAGGTCGTGCGCAGGTGGTGATTGCATCAATGCACAAGGCTGGCTTCATCACTGCTGATGACGCTAAGAATGCTCTGTTTAATCCAGCTCATGTGGTCACAAGCCACAACAGCAGCAGTGGCAATTATGTTGCTGATTATGTAATGGAGTTGCTACCCGGCTTCGTGGGTTCCATTGGTGAGGACATTATTGTCGATACCACCATCGATTGGGACATGCAGCAAGCAGCAGAAACGGCACTGACCACTCGGATTGCAGAGTCCCGCCAAGAATTTAATGTCACACAAGGCGCGGTTGTTACGCTCAATCGCAGTGGTGCCATTCGCGCACTTGTCGGCGGTGTTGATTATCGGAAAAGCCAGTTCAACCGCGCTGTTTATGCGCGTAGACAACCGGGATCAGCCTTCAAACCATTTGTTTATCTCGCGGCGTTGGAGCGGGGGATGACCCCAAATACTGTCCGCAGGGATGCGCGTGTCACCTACAGGGGCTGGACACCGAAGAACTATACCAAACGATACTATGGCGATGTGACACTGACGCAAGCGCTTGCATTCTCAATCAACACCGTTGCAGCAAAGCTGGCGCATGAGGTTGGCCCGGCCAATGTGGCGCGTACTGCACGTCGCCTAGGCATTACATCTGCACTCAAATCCAATCCGTCCATTGCTCTTGGAACTTCAGAGGTTACCCCACTTGAGATTGCCTCCGCGTATGTGCCTTTCTCGAATGGTGGATATGGTGTTGTTCCTCATGTGGTCCGGCAAATTCGAAATGAACATGGCAAAGTCCTTTATCGCCGCTCCGGTGACGGTACAGGACGCGTTGTTCGTGGAGATAAGCTGAGTGAAATCAATACTATGATGGCGCAAACCGTCTATGGTGGCACAGGCAAACGTGCTTTGTTGGCGGGACGTCCGGCAGGTGGCAAAACCGGTACCACACAGGGCTATAAAGATGCGTGGTTTATTGGTTATACGAACTCACTCACCACTGCGGTCTGGCTTGGGAATGATAATAACAAGCCGATGAAGAAGGTGAGTGGGGGCACACTGCCAGCAGAAATCTGGGCTTGGGTGATGGAGACAGAGCATCAGGGCATCCCGATTGCCAAACTGCCAGGTGTGCCGATCAATCTTGCCGAAACATCACCATTGTTGAAGCCTGGAACTGCGCCTACGCGTCGTCAACCAACATTTGTGGCTGCCCCTCAGCAACCACAGCCGCCAAGGCCTGCTGTTCAAGCAACAACAGCTCCGCGCCCACAAAACAACACCAGCACAAGTCCGCTGGACCTGCTTGGACGGTTGTTTGGCGGCGGTTAGCTATTCCTGTCCGTAAAGGTGAAGTTGAGAGCCGTGCTCTTTGAGCCAGCGTTGGGCTTGCTTTGTGTGGGGTGCCAACTGCTCGCAGACGCGCCAGAACTCAGGTGAGTGATCTAGTTTCACCAAGTGAGCAACTTCGTGGGCTGCTACGTACTCCAGAATGTCTGGTGGTGCCATCACAAGGCGCCAGGAGAACGATAGTTTCCCATCATGCGAACAGGAGCCCCAACGGCTCTTGGTGTCTCGCAGTGTGATGCTGTGATAGTTGCGTCCAAGCTTGTTCGTGAAGTGTTGCACGTGTGCTTCAAGATCTTCTTTCGCTAACTTGCGCAGGAAGTCTTTGGTTTTGCGGTGAAAGCTTTGTGTTTCCCCGGGCAGTAACAGCAGCGGTTCATCCGTCTGGTCTTCAAGATCGAGCTTCGCGAGCCCACGTAACTTGCCGGAAGAGCACAGGGTGTGCGGCACACCTTTGATTGGGATGCGAGCACCCTCTTCAAATTTGATAGTATCCGGGCGAGCACCCAGTCTTTGCTTCAACCAGTCGATTTGCCGGTTGGCGAAATCTTGAGCTGTCTTCAGGTTGCCCCGGGCAGGAACAGTGATGACAGGTGTTGGGTCACCGGGAGGAATTCTAAGGATATAGCGCTTTGCTCTGGAATTGCGTTTCAGGCGGATTTGCAGTGGCCTATGACCCAGATCCACCTCAATAAACTCCGGCAAAACCTTTGTCGCAAAGAACCCCATATCACCTCAAAAATTGCACTGACCGCTCTCGTTATTGCAGAGAAAGGGGCGATTTGAAAGTCGACCAGTGCGAATTACTTTAGCGCGTGTGTTGCTTTGCGAATAATCCTCAACGCACAAAAGGGTGCCCTGCGAAAGCAGAGCACCAGATGCTTGTTATGAACCTTAGAGAACCACTAGATTGCTTCACCAGCAGATGGCTCACCTGGACGGTTGTGGCGGTTTCTCATGAAGCGGTCGAATTCTTCCTGATCTTTAGCCCGACGCAGGTCGTTCATGTAATCATCGAATTCCTGACGCATGCTATCAAGCTTTCTGCGCTCTTCTTCCAAGCGGGTCAGCTCTTTTTCACGGTAGTCGTCAAATGCAGCATTACCGCTGCGGGTCGCATTTTGCATATTGTCCATCGTATTTTTCAAGTTGCTACGATTCCACTGGCATTTAGCTTCACGCTTCCAGCCATTAAAGTTGTCGCCCCATAAGATGTAGGCAAGCATAGCAAGGCCAAGAGGCCAGAAAACTACGAATCCAAGAACCATAAGTGCAATACTTAGAGGATTCCAGGAGGGTTTTATTGCATTTACATTCATTAAAATCACCCCTTTCTCAAATCAACAAGCTTGAGATGGGATGATTTTATTTTACTTTCAAGAGATAGAATGAAATTTTATTAGACGATGGGTTATCTTCACTTACGTTCAGTTGGAATGCACTGCTTCATTGAGACGGCGTGCCTGCTCAACCCAATTATCCCGGACCATGCGTCCGCGAATATCCAAACGATCGTCCAGCGCCGCGGCCTGATGTTCTGTCAGATTTGCAATTTGCCAGTAGTGGAAGATACCTGCGCCGTTCAAAGCCCGCTCTAGTTTAGGTCCAACACCGCTGATCAACTGCAGGTCATCTGCAGCGCCTTTTGGCTCAGCAAGCAGGATTTCACGTAGTGGGTCGCCTGCAATTTTCTCAGAGGTATTTTCGCGCAGGGTCTTTTTCGCTGCCCGCTTAGAAACCTGTTCCGCACGCACGTTTCTTGGATTATCCTGAATGAACTTGACGATACGTGGCGCGATTTCAGAACGATACTTTGAACCGTTAAACACACCGTAGTGGCCTACACCCGGCTGGATGTAGTGCAACCGGCGGCTGGATGGGATGTTTTCAGCCAGTTTTTGAGCCGCTTGGGTTTGGCCAACACCAGAAATGTCGTCGTTTTCGCCTTCAACAGTAAACAGCGCCGTGCCGGTGATCTTTTTCGGATCAACCATCTTGCCACGATGCATCATTTCGCCTTTTGGCAACGAATGCTCGATGAACACGGTCTCCACGGTTTGGAGATAGAATTCGGAGGTCAGATCCATAACAGCGAGATATTCATCATAGAAGTCACGATGCTTCTCAGCGCTGTCACCATCACCCTCAATCAGATGCTGGAAGAAATCGCGATGGGCAACCATGTGCCGGTCCAGATTCATGCTCATGAAGCCAGAGAGCTGGAGGAAGCCCGGATAAACCTGTCGTGTGAAGCCTTTGTGGGGGAAGGGAACTTCCATGACAACATTGCGCTTGAACCAATCGATACCTTTTTCGACGGCCAGATCATTCACGGCGGTTGGCGCCTCGCGGGTGTCAATTGGGCCACCCATCAGCGTCATAGTCGCCGGAGCGCATTTGTCTCCGTTCTCTTCCATCAAGGCAACGGCGGCATAAACTGGAACGGATGGCTGGCAAACCGCCAGAACGTGCGTATTTGGCCCCAGATAATGCAGCATCTGCATGATGTATTCGATGTAATCGTCCAGGTCGAAACGGCCATCAGCTACAGGCACCTGTCGCGCGTCTTCCCAGTCCGTGATGTAAACATCCAGATTTGGCAGTAAGGCTTCAACAGTGCCGCGCAGAAGAGTTGCATAGTGGCCAGACATGGGTGAGACGATCAGAATTTTAGGATCGTCTTTTCTGCTTTGAGGTAAATCACGCTTGAAGTGCAACAGGCCGCAAAATGGTTTCGCCCAGATGATTTCTTCCGTGATGTCTACTTCTTTGCCATCCACGACAGTGGTGTCGAGCTCAAACTCCGGTTTACCATAACGACGGGTTACGCGCTCAAGCATCTCACAGGATGCAGCAACCGTGCGACCAACCTGCGTGTGTGACATGGGATTGAGCGGGTTTTGAAAGCACAATCTTGTCATGTCCGCTGCAGCCCGGACAGGGGACATCGCTGCATGGTTCATTTCATACAAGTGGTAGAACAGCACAGAATGTTTCCTCCCAAGACGTTCGCTTCAGCCAACTCATGTTCATGTAATTCTTGATTTCCGCAACACGAATACACTTTAGCCCGAAGTGCTGCACCGCAAAAGTATAGACAGCTCTATACCTTTTCAGCAACATAGACTCATGGAGAAATTCAAACCAACCTTAACTTGCATTGAAGATCAATAGGTTCTTCACCATCGCTGAGGTACATGTCAGTGTAATCAATTATGTTGCATTGCACAATATGTAAATTAATACCCCAATCGAATCGAGTAATTCGACTGCAATTATTTCACTAAGTTGAAATCGCTAATGAATTTTATTTGGGAATGCTAATCGGAAGCCAGCTCAGCAATTACGGCATCCAGTAGGGGAAAGCCAGCTTGCGTTGCACGCAGGCGAGTGTTGCTTACCCATTCTACCATGCCGTTTTCCTGCAGATTTAACAATCTCTGCGGATTGAACTGACGGCCAGAGAGCTGTTCATAACGTGGCACGTCAATGCCTTCATGCAATCGCATGCCCATCAACAACAACTCGTCACCTTGCTCGCCATGACCAAGTATGTCTTCAGAGATAGAGCCGTGGCCTTGACTTTCAACCAAACCTAGCCATGTTTCCGGATGTTTTTCAGTCGAGGTTGCCAGCTTGGTGCCATCTTCCAGCGTCAATCGGCCGTGTGCACCCGGTCCAACACCGACGTAATCACCATAACGCCAGTAAATGAGGTTGTGCTGGCACTGAGCGTCAGGCGCCGCATGGTTTGAGACCTCATAGGCTGGCAAACCGCGTGCTGCTGTAACCTCCTGCGTCAGATCAAACATGTCTGCGGCTAGATCAGGGTCCAGCATCTCCAGCTTTCCAGCTGCATACAAGCGCTGGAACATGGTGCCGCTTTCGATGGTGAGCTGATACATGGAGAGGTGATCAGCGGCCAGATCAATAGCGCGATTGAGCTCTTGCTCCCATGCCTTCAAGGTCTGATCGGGGCGCGCGTAGATCAGATCAAACGAGATGCGTGGGAAAGTTTTGCGCGCAATTTCAACAGCTTGAATCGCCTCCGAAACAGAATGCTGGCGACCAAGGATCTTCAGTTCCTTGTCATCCAACGCCTGAATACCAACGGAGAGGCGGTTTACGCCTGCAGATCTATAGCCTGCAAAGCGGGTTGCTTCCACGCTGGTTGGGTTGGCTTCCATGGAGATTTCAGCGGTGGACGGCAGATGCCAGAGGCGCGCAACTTCATTGAGGATTGTCTCAACGGTTTTCGGCTCCATCAAAGATGGTGTACCGCCGCCGAAGAAGACGGAGTCAACCGTGCGACCCGGCACCATCTGCGCATAGCGTGCCAGCTCTGTTGCCAAAGCTTTGGCATAATGTTCCTGCGAAACCGGCTGGTGGCGCACGTGGGAGTTAAAGTCACAATATGGGCATTTTGCCAGACAAAAAGGCCAATGCACGTAAATCCCAAAGCCGCCAACCGGTGACACAGTCATTCTTTTTCCTTTGCGTTTGCCAGCTCATTTGCACGAGTTCTTATCCGAAAACTGGAAGCCACTTTTCGGGAACGCGTATTACGCCGGCAAGCACTCTTTTTGAAACTTAACAAAGGCACGGGCGCGATGAGACAGCGCTTCGCCTTCTTTTGTTTTGTGTTTTTCTTGTTTGTCCATCTCACCGAAGGTTCTATCAAAACCTTCCGGAACGAACATTGGATCGTAGCCGAAGCCTTCCAGACCGCGCGGAGGCCATGCCAGTTCTCCATGGATCTCACCACGATAGAACTGAGTGTGCCCATCCGGCCATGCCATACACAACACAGCAACGAAGTAAGCGGTCCGGTCTGTTGCGTTCGTTTCGGTCAGCTTGTCCTGCACGGCCTGCATGGCAACGCCAAAGTCTTTGCCTGGCCCAGCCCAACGTGCGGAGTAGATGCCCGGATCGCCGTTCAGGCCGTTTACACAAAAACCACTGTCATCCGCAAGGGCTGGCAAGCCAGTGGCCGTTGCCGCAGCAAGTGCTTTGATCGCAGCGTTTGCTTCAAACGTGTCGCCATCTTCCACCGGTTCTGGCAAATCCAGATCACCAGCAGAGAGAACTTCGAAGCCATGCGGTGCAAGCATGTCCTGAATTTCGCGCAGCTTGCCCTTGTTGTGACTGGCAAGCACAAGCTTGCCAGGTTCCAGACGACGATTTTCCGTTGTGTCTGCCTGCATCACAGCACCGTCAGCTTCTGAAGCTCAACCAGTTTGGAAATGGACTGTTTTGCAAGACCCATGAGCTGGCCGAGCTCTTCTTCGGAGAATGGCTCGCCTTCAGCAGTACCCTGAATTTCAACAATGCCGCCTTTGCCAGTCATGACGAAGTTTGCGTCAGTGTCAGCGGAAGAGTCTTCGATGTAGTCCAGATCAGCAACCGGAGTGCCTTCATAGATACCGCATGAGATCGCTGCGATGTGGTCTTTGAGAACCTTATCGGTTTTGACCATGTCCCGCGCTTCCATCCATTTAAGACAGTCGTGCAGAGCAACCCATGCGCCGGTGATGGATGCTGTACGGGTGCCGCCATCTGCCTGAATAACATCACAGTCAACGGAGATCTGACGCTCGCCCAGCGCGCCCAGATCAACAACAGCACGCAGAGAACGGCCAATGAGGCGCTGGATTTCCTGAGTACGGCCAGACTGCTTGCCTGCGGAGGATTCACGGCGCATACGGTCGTGGGTTGCGCGTGGCAGCATGCCGTATTCTGCAGTTACCCAACCACGGTTCTGGCCACGGAGCCACGGCGGAACACGCTCTTCCAAGCTAGCCGTACACAGAACATGGGTATCGCCGAATTTGATCAGGCAGGAGCCTTCGGCATGTTTGGCAACACCGCGCTCCAGGCTGACTGGACGCATTTCTTCAGGTGTACGTTTGGATGGACGGTTCAATGTAAGCTCCCTCGGGTTGCTTAATAGCTACAAATTCACAAATGGTATTGCCGATCTTTTAGCTGCGGATTGCCGTTAGCGCAAAGGCTGGTTTTGGTTTGAGAGGCGATTTTCTGCTAAAAATGAGTTTTGGCTGTTCAATTGTCCTGTGCTAGGGATTGAACACAGGCTTTGGCCCAAACTTGCTGTTGATGTGGAGTACCGATACCGTGACGAGCGTTCCTCCTTCTGTCCCTCTTGAGGATCTTGATGAGCGTTCCCGTGAGGTCTTCCGGCGCATTGTTGAGAATTACCTTGATACCGGCGAGCCGCTCGGGTCTCGCAATCTGGCACGCGGGCTCTCGCAGCCTCTGTCTCCGGCCTCTATTCGCAGCGTGATGGCGGATTTGGAGCACCATGGGCTGCTCTATTCTCCGCACACCAGTGCTGGACGATTGCCGACACAGTCCGGTCTTCGTCTGTTCGTGGACGGGTTTTTGGAAGTTGGCGACCTGACCAAAGAAGAGCGTGAGCAGATTGCTGTTCAGGTGAAGGCTAAAGGTAGCGAGAAAACACCGGAGCAGGTGCTGACAGAAGCCAGTCAGATGCTATCTGGCTTGAGCCGCGGGGCGGGGGTAGTTCTTTCCAATAAGACAGACACCACTCTTCGCCATATTGAGTTTGTGCAGATTGAGCCGCTTAAAGCGCTTGTTGTACTGGTGAGTGAGGACGGTTCGGTTGAAAATCGCGTTGTCGATCTACCTGCAGGCTTGCCGCCCTCTGCGCTGACAGAGGCCTCAAACTACCTCAACTCCATCATCAGAAACCGCACACTAGCTGATGCGCAATCTGAACTTGTTCGGCAGCGAAACGAATTTCAGGCCGAGTTAGATACGCTGACATCCAAAGTGGTGGATGCAGGTGTTGCCGTTTGGGGGGGAGATAAAAACGATCCGGGTACGCTTATCGTGCGTGGTCGTTCCAATCTGCTTGAAAATGTGGGTGCGAAGGAAGATCTGGAGCGCATTCGCCTGCTGTTTGATGATTTGGAGAACAAGAGTGAGCTGATCCGCCTGCTTGATCTTGCCAAGGGCGGTGAGGGCGTACGTATTTTTATCGGCTCAGAAAACAAGCTGTTCTCGCTTTCCGGTTCTTCCTTGATCGTGTCTCCATACCGCGATAGTGAACAGCGCGTTGTGGGCGTTCTTGGTGTTATCGGGCCGACTCGCCTCAATTATGCGCGTGTCATTCCCATGGTGGATTACACAGCCCGACTGGTGAGCCGCATGCTCGGTTAGGGCGTATCGCCGATAAGTGGCATCCGGTTTTCGGATAAAGATACGCAAAAAAATGAATTAGAGCGATGAGCTCTGAATTTTGGAGTCCGTCTTGCTTTCCCTTACAGCTTCTGAACTGGAACGTTATGCCCGCCACATCGTCCTGCGAGATGTCGGTGGCCCTGGGCAGCAGAAACTCAAAGCCGCACGCGTGCTTGTGATCGGCGCTGGGGGACTTGGCGCACCAGTTCTGCAATACCTGGCGGCAGCTGGCGTTGGCACCATCGGTATTGTTGATGATGACGTTGTTTCGCTGTCTAACCTTCAGCGCCAGATCATTCATGACACGGAAAAACTTGGTGAGCCTAAGGTTGCCAGTGCGGCAGAGGCGATTGCTCGGCTGAACCCGAATGTGCGCGTTGTTCCGCATCCGACACGCATTAGCGGACAGAATGCGATGGCGCTGATCAACGATTACCATATCGTGGTTGATGGCTCTGATAACTTTGCCACCCGTTACCTCGTTTCGGATGCATGTTTTTATGCAGGACGTCCGCTGGTTACCGCCGCTGTGGGGCAGTTTGACGGCTCCGTTACGCTGCTGAAACCATTTGAGCGCGATGATGAGGGCAACTACATTAACCCAACTTATCGCTGCCTGTTCCCTACACGCCCGGAGGCTGGCTCCATCCCAACCTGCACAGAAGCAGGCGTTCTGGGTGCTTTGACGGGCTTGGTTGGCACACTGCAGGCACTTGAAGTGATCAAGGAAATCGTTGGCTTTGGTGAAGGCCTCGTTGGGCGCTTGTTGCTGGCAGATACGCTGAGCATGCACTTTGAGACCATCAAGTACAAACGCTCCAAGAAGAACCCACTTAATGGCGACAATCCAAAAACATGGGCTGAAATGCTGGAAACCGAACACGGCTGATCTTGCATTATTGCGCAACACAAAAGAAAACGGCGGAGAATTACTTCCCCGCCGATCCCGACCTTTCCGCCACAGAAGGCCTAGCCTCACTCAGGCAAACCTGTCTCACCAGCATTGCCAGATGCGCTGCACTCACAGCACACCACCGAGAGGCTTAGAACGTTTTCGCCAAGCTAAGCTTAAAGGACCGACCTTTGCCTTCGGAAGAGCTCAGATGTGATTGATATTTCTGGTCGAAAATGTTGGTCACGCTTGCGCGGACTTCAGCTCCTGAAAAAGCACCTTCTTGAGGCTTCCAGCTTAAATTAGCCTGATGCAAAGCATATCCTGGAGTTTTGTTATTTGGATCTTCCGTGCGATTTTGTGGAGCATAGACATCCATACGCCATGACACATCAACATCCCATGGCTGATATTTGTAGCCAACGCGCAGGAAGCCATTATCTGCAGCAACGCTCTCAAGATACTTATCCTTATCGCCTGAAGTATCGTTACCCCGAGTGATCGTTGAACCGAAGCTTCCGTACCAATTTGGAGAGTCGTAGGCTGCTTCCAGTTCCAAGCCACGGAGAAGAGCCTCTTCTGTGATAACTGTCCGGGCAAATGTTCCATCGAAAATAGTCGAAATATGATTTTCGATTATGTTGTAAAAGCCCGTTGCCTTGAAGCGGATTGCGTCATCCTGCTGCAGTGTATCATCAAACGAGAGTGAGAAACCTGCTTCGAAGTTATTGGATTTTTCGAGGTCCAGATGCTGCAGATTCCCACCAACAATATTGCCATTGCTGAAGGTTTCATCCACGGTTGGCAGGCGTTCAGTATGCGCGATGGAACCAAATACACCGAACCAGTGATTCACTTTGTAAAGCGCTGCAATCTTTGGAGAATATGCAAACTTCTTCAGCTCTTCATCACTAGCAACACCATCACCAGGCTGAAGGCGTGTGTAGTCGATGCGCATGCCGGGTGTGAGTGTTAGCTTTTCTCCAATGACAATCTCCGCTTGTCCAAACACACCAACAAGCTCTGTTTTTCCCTCTGGGTGGGAACCAGAACCCGGCTGCACGACACCACCTGACCTATAACGCGGATTCAATCTCTCTCTGTTCAGATACTCACCACCATAGGTGAAGTAGGTTTCAACATTTTCTGAAAGATCAAAACGTGACGTGTTTTGCAGGTTTGCTTGCCAAGTTGTGTAGCTGTATTTGGCGCGGTCACCGAAATAGATGTTTCCTGGATGCTTCTGATCAACTTCAGTATCTGAGTAGGAAACCTGCGCTTCAATATCTAACAGATCATTGCCATAGAAAGTGTTTTCATAGGAAAGCGCTACTGTTTGGTCATCAACAATACGATCTGTCAGGCCAAAAGCATCACTATAGGTGAGCTGGTCATATGGCAGGTCTTTGCCATCTGCGTAGAGGTGCTGATAGCTGGCCTCAATCTTCTGATCGCGGTTTTCGCCGAAAGTGTAGCCCAACTTTGCCAAGCCTGAGAGCGAAGTGATGTCACCGTTCTCAAGTTCCTTACCTTTTGCGGCATCATAATTGCCAGATTTTCTGTATTGGAAGTTGGCTAGGAACTCAAGGTCTTCTGTTGGTCTCACCGCCGTTATGATGGAAGCTAACGGTGAGTTGCCATTGGATTCCCAAGAGGTTTTAGCACGAACCGCATACTTGTCATCACCAGTTAGAAAGTCACTCGCATCCTTTGTTTCAAGAGCGATCACACCAGCAATTGCACCTGCACCATACAAGGTGGAGGAGGCTGGCCCACGCAGTACTTCAACGCGCTTCATTAGTTCGGGATCGGTGAAGAGAGAGCCCATGCGGTACTGCTCAAAGTACTTTTTGACACCATCTACCTGAATAATAATTCTGCTCTCATCTGCAGCAAATGCGCCACCGATACCGCGAATGTTGAAGCCTTGCCCAAATGTTGCATCTGGATTGGTGACCGATACACCGGGTAGAGCATCAATAATTTCACCCAGCGTTGAAGCCTGAGCAGCATCAATTTCTTCCTGTCCAACAGCAGAAACGGACTGCGGTGTATCGATTGCCACCTTTTCCTTGCCTGCATTCACGATGATCTCATCAAGCATCGTGGTTGGATTTTCATTAGCTTGTTGCTGAGCAGCCTCTTGGGCCGAGACACTCGCAGAAATCAGGGCGAGCGAGAGGGTTGTGCTGGCCAGGAGGGCCGCACGGGAATAGCGCGAAATGGACATGATCGCCTCAGTCTGAATTTTTATGGGAGTGGCTGGCTGAGACGCTGCTTTAGCTAGCTTGTGTTTGCGTTTTGCAAACGTTGTTTCTAGCAGTGTTTTATAAATATGAGTATAATAGTCAAGTTTTAAATCGAGGGATTTTCCCTAGTTGGGGATTGAGCGAGTTCATAAGAAAAGCCTCCTTCACTGGTCTCTGGACAGGAAGGAGGCTCAATAACGCTGGTATTTCTGTCAGTTAATCCGTTTCTTCGCGGCCACAGGTGCCAATGATCCAGCAAACTGCCGCCCCGATGAGCGCTCCAACTATTGGCGCCAACCAGAACAACCAAAGCTGATCTAATGCCCAACCACCGTTGACGACAGCTGTTGCCGTGGAGCGGGCCGGGTTTAAAGACGCGCCGGAGATAGGGATTGCGATGATGTGCATGCATGACAGCATGAGGCCGATGGCGAGCGGGGCAAGCGCTGCAGGAGCCTTTTTGGAGGTTGCCCCGATTATCACGATCAAGAAGAGGGCTGTTACAGTGATTTCGGTGATCGCGACTGCGATTTCAGAAAAGCCTCCGTTGGAATGCTCTCCGTAACCGTTGGAGGCAAAGCCTGAAGGGTCACCCGGGCCATGGGCAAGAATAGTCCAAAAAACCAAGGCAGCGGCTGTACCGCCAATCACCTGTACGATGATGTAGGGAATTACATCTGAGGTTGGAAACCGCTTTGCAGCCCAAAGGCCGATGGTCACCGATGGATTGAAATGAGCACCTGACACATTGCCGAACGCATAAGCCATACAGACAACTGAAAGACCAACGGCAAAAGCAACACCCAACAGGCCAGATCCGCCATACCACTCAACCGGTGC
This sequence comes from Pseudovibrio sp. Ad26, assembly GCF_001623285.1. Lineage (NCBI taxonomy): Bacteria > Pseudomonadati > Pseudomonadota > Alphaproteobacteria > Hyphomicrobiales > Stappiaceae > Pseudovibrio > Pseudovibrio sp. Ad26. The sequence continues at coordinate 9,257 of NZ_LMCE01000008.1, read as the reverse complement.
GTAGGATACCAATGCCCCGCCGCACACAGCGGAGACCAGAGCAAAGGTACCTACAAATTCTGCTCCTAGCTTCCTCAACATGGCACTTCTCCTCATATTGATCTGAGGGACGTATCATAGTGAGATTTCCAACTTACGTTTAGGGCAACCTGAACTCTAACTATTACCTTAAGCAAGCATTGCTAGATCTTTAGGAGAAGGTCAGCACGACTTAAGGCAATAAATCCGTTTGACTTCATGTGGTTAAAAGTGTGCTTCAGCTTCTTTCAGATCCGCATTAGCGTGCCAATTAGTGACTTTACGTGCACTGAATATGCCGAGACCAGCAAAGACTGCGAAGCTGGAGAAGAGCCAGAACGCTGAGTTGGCAATGCCCGCTGTGCCATCAGTGCTGTTGAAGCCAGTTGAATTGGCGATAAGTCCCGCCAGCGCAGTTCCGAACGCCACTGCGAATGTCTGGACCGTTGCCAGAGCAGAGGCTGCGTTTTCTTTGTCGTCATCTGGCGTCAAATGAAGGGCGAATACACCCAGATGCGGCCAACCAATACCAATGCCTGCGCCAATACAAATGAGCGCCAGTGTCGCCACCGTGAGCACCATTATGTTGCCCTCCGTCCCAGTTGGAAGGACAATGGCCAGCGTGATGAGGCCAAGGGCCATGAGGAACGGGCCGATGTTCACCGCTCTGCGCATGGCCTGATCTGTGAAGCGAGCGCTATAGACCTCCATTGAAGCCCACCCAATTGAAACCGTTGCTGCAATGTACCCAGCCCATAACGGAGAAACAGCGAACAGTTTCTGGAGATAGAACGGCATGAAGAATTCCGTATTCACGCAGAGGATCAGCAGGGCCATGCTGGCAAATACAAAGAAAAGCGGCGAGCCCCAATCCAAGGCTCCTTTGGGAAAAAGGCGTGTAGAGGCCTTTTGCTCGCGCTTCATCAAAAGCAGGATCATTGCAACAGAAAGAATGAACCCCAAGATGCTCCAGCTCACCTCTTCAAAAACACTGGTGACAGAGAGTACGAGCACAGACCCTGCAAGCAGGCCCAGTTGACCAACCGGGGTGGGGTGCACAGAGCTGCTCTGTTCCTGATGTTTTGGCAAAAGGGAAAGCGTGACGATGATGTAGAGGATTGTGATGGGAACCAGAACTCCAAACCCGGCACGCCACACACCCAGCTCAGCGAAAATACCGCCTATGGCTGGGCCAAACAATGTGGTGATGCCCCATGTGCCTGAAAGCAGCGCAAATGCGCGAGACCAGAGCCGTTCCGGATACATGAATGCAATCATGGAATAGCAGAAGGTGAAGATCAGCCCACCGCCAGCACCTTGGACGGAGCGCCCCAACAGCATGATTGCCATGTTGGGTGCGATCGCTGCCAAGCCACTGCCTGTCATAAACACGAGACCTGCAAAGAAGAACGACTTCCGCGCTCCGATGCGTTGCAAGACTTTGCCTGCAACCGCTGCGCTTAAAATTGCTGCGAGGATGAAGAGACTGGTGTTCCATGCGTAATAGTCCAGCCCACCAATGTCTGCGGTGATGGAGGGGAGCATGGTTGCTGAGATGTAGGTGTTCACTGCATGTAATGCGATCCCGCCTGACAGGATCAATGAAGCGATGGCCTGTTTGCCCGTGAATAGTTCACCCCAACTGCTGTTGGAGCTTGCGCCCGGTTCTTGCATTTAAATTCCTTTCAAGAACTTTCCGACCAGCCTTTTTCTTATGCTTTTTTGCTGGTGTTTTGGGGCGTTCTAGCTCCTCAAGTTAAGTTGAGGTCAAGGGCATTTTCTAAGAAACTTTACGGGATATTGAACTGCAATCGCGGAGTTTGCAATATTTGTCGACGCTCTTGTCGCTGAGGACGCTCCGCAATTGCTGGGCATTCTTCAAGCGCCTTAGGCGCTGAGCTTTTTCGCAATTTCGGCCACATGTTTTCCTTGGAAGCGGGCCATTTTCAGTTCTTTTTCTTTTGGCTTGAGAGATCCGTCACCTCCCGCAACAGTGCCAGCTCCATAGGGTGACCCACCTAACACTTCAGATATGTCTGAAACTTCCGGACAGGTGTATGGAAGTCCAACAATGACCATTCCCTGATGGGCGAGCGTGCTCCAGAAGGATGTGATTGTGGTCTCATTACCAGACCCTGATCCTGTGGATGTGAAGACGCTTCCCACTTTGCCTGCCAGTTTGCCCTGAACCCACAATCCGCCGGTCTGATCCATAAAGCTGCGCATTTGCGAGGCCATGTTTCCAAATCGGGTAGGGGTGCCAAAGATGATGGCATCATAGTCTGCCAACTCATTAGGTTCAGCAATTGGGGCGGGTTGGTCCATCTTGAAATGGTGCGCGCGCGCAACCTCATCCGGCGTCAGCTCTGGTACGCGTTTGATTGTGGGAGTGACGCCAGCTTCCTCAACACCTTCCGCGATTGCGTTGGCGAGAGTTTCTATGTGCCCGTAGGTTGAGTAGTAGAGGATGAGGATTTTGGTCATGTTTGCTCCTGCAGGGATAAACGATGACCAGCTGATCCCGTCATCGGCACTGCAACCCTACAGAAACTACACCTCTATCATATCCAGAAATTCCGGGGCTGCGAGAACACCAAGTTCAAACACCACCGCGCGTCTAAATCTATATAACTTCCGCAATTTCGTGCGCAGCACTGATGCCGGATTTGTGGGCACCTGCGATTGTTGACCAGTCATCCGGGCTCATGGCTTCACCTGCAAACCAGATGCGATCTGCTATGCTCTCGCGCATTTCATCCCTGGCCCAGAAACCGCCCGGCCTTGCCGCTGCGTAGGAGCCATAAGTGTATGGGTTATGGAGCCAGTCGTAGCTGTTTGACTCTATGATGTATTTTTCAACCTGATTGCCGAACATATGTTTCAGTTCAGAAACAACAAAGTCATAAGCAGCGTTGTTGCCAGCTTCGAGCAGGTGTTTGGCAAAATCTCCGCCCATGTCGAAATAACAAAGGCCTGTTCCACCTGCATTGGTCAACGCTCCAAAGGCTTTCGGTGAGCCGTTGAACTCTTCCTCCACCTTGTAGTTGAAGTAGGCATCAGGACCGGTGCCGAAGATGTTTTCACTCAATTGCAGGCCAACATGGAAGTAGTGACCCATTGGAAGCTCTTCAATTGCCTCTTGCTTTCGTACCGGCAACGGTGGGTCAAACTGGATATCGCCAGACGCCAGCACGCCTGTTGAGACTGTTACAACAACAGCCTTTGCGCTGATGGTACCTTCGCTGGTTTCTATCTGTACGCCCGGCCCTCCCCAACGGATTTTCTCCGCGGTGACATCGGTTTGTACCGCTACATCCTGCGCAGAGTGCTGGAACAGCGCGCCAATGCCCTGCCGACAATAGAAATCACTGCCCCCTTCTGCTGAGAACCAGTCGACACACGAGAAGCTGTCGAGATCCTTTGCGATTTCGTAGGCACCAATCAGAAAATCAACGGTCAGGCCCCAATTGCCCAGATCTGGAATGACGCTGGCGGGGGAGACATCCAGCCCATTGCGACCAGCACGCCACATTGCTTGCAAAGCCTTCCGCTGTGCCAACAGCAATTCTGCCTGCTCGTTTTGGTTTATGGGGCGATCACCCACATACATGAGGGTTTCATCAGGTGCGCGATAGATATCAAACCCGTTGGCGATACCATAATCGGCAAACGGGTTGTTTGCTCTGTTGTGAAGGCGAGACGCCCCCATGTCGAACGGAACACCAAAGCTCTCGGTGTCTGTAAGAATTCTACCACCGATGCGGCCTGATGCTTCGATTGTGATGACAGAGTAGCCGCGGCTTTTCAATGAGCGTGCCGCGGAGATGCCCGCCGCTCCAGCGCCAACAACCACAACATCCGTATCTGCTGCCTGTGCTCGGCCAACAAAGAAAGGGGCGGCAGAGAAGGCGGCACCGGAGAGCAGCAATTGTCTTCTGGATATGTCTGTCATGTTCAACTTAGATGATGAGGGGTGATGTCCCTCACGGTATTTGCTGCGACTCGCGCAGGGAGCTGCCACCCATCCAAAACGTGGTTTCAAGCGCAATCATTATACGTTTTCAGGCATTGCGGCTTTGTGCGTGAAACGGGTTCAGCGTTGAAGATTTTTCTAAATTGCTAATGCAATAATTTTGCTAGTTGGAACCAAAAATAGGAGAAATATCGCGGTAAAACGGCTAGACTTACAGGATAAAACCCTTACCGTAACGGCATAACAGAGAGATTATGCATTAGAAATGCATCTGAAATCTCTAAAATATGCCATGGTTGGGGAGGCTGCCTTGAAGCGGTTGTTATCTGTATTACCCGCACTTTCATTTGCGCTCATTCCGCTGAGTTCAGCGCTGGCTGATGCCGAGAAGAAAGTTAGCGCTGAGGATGCGAGAGCGTTTATTGAAACCTCCGAAAAAGCCATTCAGGAGATCGGCGAGGAAGCTGGCCGCGTTGCCTGGGTGAATGCCAATTTCATCACCTATGACACCAACTGGCTGAATGCGCTGATGTCAGAGCGCACCACGAAGCTCTACGTTTCTCTCGCCAACCAAACCAAACAATATGACGGCCTTGACCTTCCGCCAGACCTTGCCCGCAAGATGAAGCTTTTGAAGCTGAATCTGACGTTGCCTGCGCCTGAGAATGACCCTGCCAAGATCAAGAAGCTTGCGCAAATCAACACCCAGATGGAAACCATTTACGGTACGGGCAAGTATGAGATTGATGGTGAGGCGCTGTCTCTTTCCAAGCTTAGCCGCATCATGGCGACAAGTCGTGATTACGACAAGCTGCTTGAAGTTTGGAAGGGCTGGCGCACTGTCTCTCCGCCTATGAAGGACATGTATACGGAGATGGTCGCCATCGCCAACCAAGGGTCCAGCGAGCTTGGCTTTAAAGACACTGGCTCCATGTGGCGCTCCAAATACGACATGGACCCGGATGATTTTCGTCAGGATGTTGATCGCCTCTGGGGTGAAGTGAAGCCGCTTTATGACAGTTTGCATTGTTATGTGCGAGATAAGCTGGTGGATCATTACGGAGCCGATAAAGTGCCTGCAGATGGGTCAATCCCCGCACATTTGCTGGGTAATATGTGGGCTCAGTCCTGGGGCAACATCTATCCGCTTGTTGCTGCAGACGGAAACGAGCAGGGCTATGACCTGACCAAATTGCTGGAAGAACAGAACTATACGCCGTTGAAGATGGTGAAGACGGCGGAAGGGTTCTTCACTTCGCTTGGCTTTGACCCGCTGCCTGAAACGTTTTACGAGCGCTCGTTGATTACCGAGCCGCGCGACCGGGATGTGCAGTGTCATGCATCTGCCTGGAATGTGGATGGTAAGGATGATCTGCGCATTAAGATGTGCACTGAGGTGACGGGGTCGGACTTCAACACCGTTCACCATGAGCTGGGTCACAACTTCTACCAGCGCGCCTATAACCACCAGTCCCCCATGTATCAGGATGACCCGAACGACGGGTTCCACGAGGCGATTGGGGACATGGTGAGCCTGTCCATTACGCCTAAGTACCTGAAGCAAATTGGCCTTTTACCGTTGGATGCTTCTGAAGACGTAAACACGAACATCTTGTTGGCGCAGGCGCTGGATAAGATTGCGTTTTTGCCATTTGGCCTGCTGGTGGACCAGTGGCGCTGGAAGGTGTTTAACGGCGAGCTGACTCCAGAGACCTACAATGATGGTTGGTGGGACCTTCGCGAGAAGTATCAAGGTGTTGCAGCACCAGTTGACCGTGCTGCGGACGCGTTTGATCCGGGTGCCAAGTACCACATTCCAAACAACGTGCCGTACACGCGCTATTTCCTGGCGCACATCTTCCAGTTTCAGTTTTACCGCGAGGCTTGTCGCCTTGCCGGGTGGGAAGGCCCGCTGGCGGCGTGCTCCATCTATGGCAACAAGGAAGTCGGCGAGAAGTTCAACGCGATGTTGGAAACAGGCGCTGCGCTGCCATGGCAAGACAGCCTTGAAGCCTTCACCGGCAGCCGTGAGGCCGACGCGACAGCTATTTTGGAATATTTTGCTCCGCTCCAAGCTTATCTGGACGAGCAAAACAAAGGAAAATCCTGCGGCTGGTAGACCAGCAAGGTAATCCTGCCGGCCTTAATGGCCTGCAAGTCCGCCGGATATTATCAAACCCCGTCTTTCATGGCGGGGTTTGTTTTGTTTGGAGGCCTGTTGGAGCAAAGTGCTGGCCTGCGGAGGGTGGGCCGCAGACCAGCAGGGCGCCCGTAAGAGGTGATCGTGCGGGGTGTAATGGCAGACACCTCAGGCACCGATCACAGTGACTTATTCAAGAAGCGATAGTTTGGATTTTTTTGGCTGCGGATGGGCGACCCGCTCCAGTATTCCGCAGGTTTTTCTTAATGCTTCCAGTCGGTCGCGTAAGGCTTGTTGCAGAGTGAACAAAGCATCGCGTTCTCGGCATTCCTTCATCCGCTCATTCAGCACTAATTGCTGCATATAAGCCAGATTTTCCAAATCCGAGACGGCTATGATGACTTCGTCAATTTCGTTTTGAAGCGTGTTTGTGGCGCTACATGCGCATGCGGTGTCGTCCATTCTCAATCCCTCTGTTTGTAGGGTGTTGAAAGACCGCGACGACAGCAAGCTTGTGACGGCCCGCTGGCGAGCGGGAGGTTCACAACCTGCAAACAGACAGGCGAGTTTATTCCCCCCCGAAGGAGGTATTGTATTCACCGCCCTCCCGCTCATAGCAAAGGGTTTGCGCGCTACCTATAAAGCAGGCACAAAAAATCCGCTAGTCGATCGGGAGCGGTAACCGCTGTTTGGAGAGGTTGTGAAGCCTCGAAAAACAGGATGGCCGCAGATGCATGCGGTGTCAATGGGGAGTTGTTGCAGGTGGGGGAGTGTTGGTTAATTCGATGAAGCGATAACAAACATAATAAGCAAACCAATCCCAATAACCCATCCCCATGGAAAATCCTGAGCTGTGTTTTGGTGCCTGTAAGGGCAAGTTAAACTTGATACTTGATCTTCTCTAATTTGGTCATCAAGTTCATCGACAACACTTATTGAAATATTGTGCTTATGGATTGATATAATCGATTTCACCTGACCGGTAACATTAGAATGTTCTCTTACTTGTTTCTGTAACACTGGTAATTCTAAATTGATCTTATCAACACAGACTTCTTTTTCTTTTTGACGGAAGTAGTTCAGTAGATTTTCTTTAACTCCAACATCGCCATGTGAAAGCCAAGAAAATCTATTTTTTACATTTTCAGGAATATCGTATTCTGTTACCTGCGCATTTAGCTTGCTTGCAATAAGTATAGCGACTTCATTTACAGATGCGTTCGGCCCAACAGAAAAAGAATGGCTAGAATCTGGCCCAAAATGCCTCCATACATTTTCAGCAAGTCTATATTTGTCCTGCAATGGCATTTTCGGTGGCAGAAACTCAAACAAACGCTTTGCCACTAACCCTGACATTCGACGGCGCTCTTGCTTCCAATCTAAATAGGTTTTTCGAGCATATTCTTCAGCACTAGACCCGTATTTCATCCCATATTCAGAGAGGATTAAACCAATTTGACTTTCCGGCAGTGAAAAGAAGTATTCCTTTACATCCTTATCTGATCCGCCAATTTCTTTTGAGAACTGCTCAGCTTCCCTAACATGTTGTTCTGCTCGCTCTCTTCCATACGAGTAACTATATCCTCGGTTTTTATAACTTCTTTTACTATAACGCCGCCTTGCCATCTCAGGAAACACCCAATAATTTCAACACATTAGAAAGCCATCCCTTTGAGGATTTATTATTCGCAATTATTGTTATGCAATACCCCTTTCCTTCTAATCTCTGCTCCATTGAAAAGTGACGAACTGAAGCTGTCGCCTTAGAAAGGCCTTGTTCAATATGCTCGCTAGCCACAACCAATTGCTGCCTGAGAAGCCCGCTAACATCTGCAGGTAGATCAGCCTCATCTATATCCAGCTGTAGCTCCCTTGCAGCTTTTCTCATTTGCGCTGCATCCGTTACTTTCAAGCTCTTTTTGAACATCCTAACCCCAAGCAAGAAAAGCCACGACAATAACGGCTACAGCAATGATACCGACGATTAGCACTGTACGATCTTCTTCACCTTTAGCCGACCGCGATAATTTCCCCGAAGCTGCCTTATCGGTATTGCCAATCACAATCTCTGTGCGTCCAATGCTACTAGTTTGGCTATGCGTAATTGTTGCACTCGAGCCAGTATCTGTTGCTTTAGCAGTTTGCTCCGTAAATGAAGCCAAGGTTGCGTCAAGCGCGCCCACGTCAGCTTTCATCTCGGTCGCTTTATCCATCAAACTTAGGCGCCCAGATGCGTGTTGCATTTTCAATTCAGCAATTTGAGCTTCAGAAAGACCGCTAAGATCAAGTTCCTGATTATTTCCTAGGTTTATTGATTGTGCTGAAGGAATTTTACTTTCATTAGCCATGTCAACATTAGAAATTTCTCGACCTGTATCGCTCATCACTTCCTCAAATGTGTGTATTCTATTATTATCTTAAGCCGTTATATCCGAACGTGTTTTCAATCTGAATACAACATGTTCGGGATACTATGTCGCCCCTTTGAAACAAAGAGGCGTTTTCCTTGTAAGCTACTTCATACATACATAAAACAGTAATAAAAACACACACATTCTCGTTGTCATAACTGCCTGCTTGCGTCGAAGCGCCGCTTCTACTCAACGCATTTCAACCAGCCTTCTTCAAATATCGGGTGAGCAATGAAATCGAGATGTTCCATTGCAAGAGTCCATGAACCAACACCTCATCTCACCGTGTCAAATCATCAGAACACTTCTGGATCCCTGTGTGTTTGTTTTGTGCTTGAATGGTAGCGAGGCAGAGGCCTTTGGGATGCTGAACCCCGCTGTCATCATCCTAAATGCAATTTTGATATGAGTATCCGTCGAGAATGCAGGCTCGAGTACGATAAATCTGGCTGAAAGTGTAGTTGCTGTCCCATGGATCCCGGCTCAGTGGCCAGGATGATAATCAGAGGGTGTGGTGCGGAGCCGTCGAGAGGCTTTTGTTTACGGGTGTGTTTTCTTGAACGTTTAGAACACGTGAGGTTTGCTGGGTCCCTGTGTGTTTGTTTTGTGCTTGAATGGTAGCGAGGCGGAGGTCGTTGGGTCCCAGATCAGAGCCCAGCACGGCTTTAGATCGTGACGCGGCCAGACCCCGCCTCGCATGTATTACCAAACCTGA